>DATISD010000486.1:0-5406 GCA_035469005.1 Pyrinomonadaceae bacterium
AAATTAAACAAGAGCACGGGATGACCCGGTCGCTACCGCTCCCGGTTCTGACACCGCTCCTAATTCAACTTTCCCATCTGCCAGAGCATGAAGGCATAATCAAACGCCGTCTCGTGGATCGCGTCGTAGCGTCCCGAAGCGCCGCCGTGTCCGGCGCCCATGTTCCCCTTCAGAATGAGCGGGTTCTTATCCGTTTTGAAATCTCGGAGCTTGGCAACGAACTTCGAGCCTTCCCAGTACGGCACCTGGCTATCATTAAGCGAAACCTTGACCAGCATCGCCGGGTAATCCGCCTTATGAATATTGTCGTAAGGCGAATACTTTTTCATGTAATCGTAAGCGGCCTTTTCGTTCGGATTGCCCCATTCAATGTATTCGCTGGTCGTCAGCGGCAGCGACGCATCCAGCATCGTGTTCAGCACATCGACGAAAGGAACCTGGGCCACGACTGCTTTGAAAAGATCAGGCCGCATGTTCGTGACCGCACCCATTAACAAGCCGCCGGCGCTCCCACCTTGAATCACCAAACGATCTTTCGAAGTGTATTTGTTGTTCACGAGGTGTTCTGCGCACGCGATGAAGTCAGTGAAGGTATTGATCTTGTTCATCATGCGGCCGGCATCGCGCCAGGGCTCGCCAAGTTCGCCGCCGCCCCGAATGTGTCCGATTACATAAACGACCCCGCGATCAAGTAACGCCAGACGGCTGGCCGAAAAACCCGGCGGAATCGAAATGCCGTACGATCCGTAACCATAGAGGAGCGCCGGCGCCGAACCATCCAGCTTTACAGTCTTGCGATAGACTACCGACATGGGAATCTTCGTTCCGTCGGACGCGGTCGCGAAGACTCGCTCCGCTTTGTAATTGTTCTTGTCGAATCCGCCCGGCACTTCAGTCTGTTTCAGCAAACTCGCCTTGCGCGAGTTCATGTCGTAATCGAAAACCGAACTCGGCGTGGTCAGAGATTGATAGTTGTAGCGCAACACCGTGGTGTTGAATTCGCGATTATTGCTCAAGCCGGTCGAATAAACCGGTTCCGGAAAAGCAATTCGATGGCGCCGGCTCTGTTTGAAATCGACGATCTCGATCTGCTCGAGCCCGTTTTCCCATTCCGAGAGCACCGCATGATCGGCAAACAGATTGAGGTCTTCGATTTTCACTGCGGGCCGGTGGGCCACAAATTCTTTCCAATTCTTTTCGGATGGATCTGAAACGGGCGCCGTCACCACGCGAAAGTTCTTAGCGCCTTTGTTGGTGCGGATATAGAAGAGTTCGCCGCGATGATCGACGTCGTATTCGTGATCGGGCTGACGCGGCACGATCATCTTCCAGGTAGCATTGGGATCGTTTGCCGGAATGTAGCGAAAGTCAGTCGAGGTCTTACTAAACGCGCCGAGCATAATTACCGCTTTGTCTCTCGATCGCTGGACGCCGATATCAAATAGCTCGTCCTTCTCTTCATAAATCAGATCGTGCTTGTCGGTGCCCAGTACGTGGCGGAAGAACTTGTCGCTGCGTTTCGTGACCGCGTCTTCGGTCACGTAGAAGAGGGTTTTGTCGTCCGTGGCCCAGGCTATATTGTCGACGCGCTCAATGCTCTCAGGCAGCAGCTCTCCGGTTTTCAAGTTCTTCACATGCAGCGTGTACTGTCGATAACCGGTATTGTCGGTTGAGTAAGCAAGTAAATTTCCGTCGTCGCTGGGAGCGAAGCTGCCGATCGACATGAACTTCTGGCCCTTGGCCATCTCGTTCAAATCCAAAAGAATTTGCTCAGTCGCGTCGAGGCGTTTCAGCTTGCGGCAGAAAATCGGATACTGCTGTCCTTCGACCGTGCGCGTGTAATAAAAATAATCGCCCCAGCGGTAAGGCACGCTCACATCGGTTTGTTTGATGTGGCTCAGAATCTCATGGTAGAGCTTTTCCTGCAGACCTTGGGTCGGTTTCATGACTGCGGCGGCGTAGGCGTTCTCAGCTTCCAGGTGTGCGATGACCGCCGGATTGCTTTTCTCGCGCAGCCAAAAGTAATTGTCAACGAGTTTGTCGCCGTTTATTTCGGTGACTTTCGGTTTTTTTTCAGTCGTCGGTGGTTGCAGCATCGTCGATGTGTTTCCATCCTGGGCCATGACATTAATGAAAGTGAAAGTTGATAGTGAAATCAGGACTGAGAGAATAACGATATGATTTTTCATGTGAAATCTCCCTCGCGAAACTCAATTGATTGGAAGCATGCTGGCGACGGGCTCACGGCTCGTCAGTCGTGAACCGTTCAACCACGCAAAGGGTCGCCCCATCCTGACTGAATATGCTTTCCGTCTTTGACGATGCAGGGCACGGTAGGATCGCCGCCTGAGCATTTGAACATCTCGGCTCGGTACTTGCGATTAGTTTGCGCGTCGCGATCAATGAATGAGATACCTTTTGAATTGTAGTACTCGCGCGCTTGCTGACAATAAGGACACCCGGGCTTGGTGTAAATGATTAGAGACAACTGAAAACCTCCGTGGATGAAAGAGAGTTTAGCAGTTAGCAGCGAAGGTTGAGAAGCGAGTATGGAGTGGGTGCCAAAGCGAGGCGACTGGAGCGCAAGCGTCTCAATTGCAGCCTGAGGTCGCTGATTCTAAAGACGCAACCGAGGACGGTTGTGCTCCAGTCGCTTCGCTCCGCCGGCGCACTCCAAATAAAAATGGGACGAGCGTGCCTCATCGCTCGTCCCATGCAACGCGACCAGTAAAGTCTTCCGGAATCAGCCCCGGCATCGAAACCCGGTCACGCTGATCTTTTGAGTTTGGAGTTCCGCCTTTAGGCGGAAAAACGTCTACCCAGGTAAGCCGCCTGAAGGCGGAACTCCACACCATCTTTCTTTAGTCGAATCGGGCATCGCGCCGATCCCTTCGCAGATCACGAACGTCCCCGCGCCGGTCCCGAAAATCGCCGCGAAGCTCACGCCGGTCGCCGCGAATCTCGCCCGTGTCCGCTCTGATCTCCCGGCGGTCCGCACGCAACTCTCCCAGTGATGCACCTTCGCGCCGGTCCTGGCGCAGTTCGCGCAGATCAGCCCCGCGCTCGAGCACATCCTGGCGAACCTCGCGACGATCGCCGCGGATCTCGCGTGTATCAGCTCTAATCTCGTGACGATCCGCGCGTAACTCGCGACGCTCTCCGCGGTCAATCCTTTGCTGGGCTGAGGCGGTCGCCACCAGCGCCAGCACTGACATCATCAACAGCACAATGCGAAAAAGTTTGTCCTTCATTCTTCTTCCTCCTGTTTGTTTGGTCCCCAGTTTGCATAGTTTGCAAATTCAAGGGCCGCCTCTCGAAGAGGCAGGAGGAGAAAAACGACTGACACGGTTTTAATGAATCAGCGTTCATTCGTGGCGAACCCTAACCGATTTATTAGACGTGGAGGTTTTAGCGGTGGCCGAACTTTTTTTGATCGAGGTACGCACGCCCCCGGAGTGCTCCAGGAATGAAGCACGCCAAAGGCGTGCGTACCTCGGGCTTCTGAAACGGTTAGAACGAAGAGAGGGGTTGCGTTGTCAAACCGAAAGCGCGCGGGTTCTCGCCTATGATTGCCGCCGCGAAAAATCGCGGCACGTAATAGACATTCTCTTCTCTGAAGTTCGCGTCCAGCTTGTCGCTTTGTTCAGTCAGAGCGCAGATGCTGCATGCGTGATTCTGTTCGTTGACGAAAGCGGCCAGGTCGCGCTCGACATTTCCAATGCCGCGATTGTAGGCCAGCAACGCCAGAGCTTCCTTCATCGGATCGTCCCTGAATTTCTGCAGGCCACTCGCGAGGTAACGAGCCGCAGCGTCAGCGGACTTTTGCATGTCTAATAAGTCGGTGGTGCTTAATCCAAAACGTTCGCCAGTCTGAGGCAGGAATTGGAACATGCCAATCGCCCCAGCGGCGTTAGGTGATTGGAGGTTTATGTATTCCGATTCGACCAGCGGAATGTAAAGCCCCATCAGCGGCGAGACGTCGCGCGCTCGGAAAATGCCGTTTAGAGTCGGCGCCACAGTCTGGCCCCGCTCAAAGATGAATCGAGCTTCGCCTTTGCCCGGTCTGTCGCCACCGTTGTTGCTGATGCGGCGCGCATAAAAATCCACGGCTTTTTGAATTTCGATGTCGAACGCAGCGGTGAATTGATAGTCGCGCCCGGACATCTGGCGCGCTATGCGTCGCGCCTGCTCGGCGACAAATGCCGAACGCTGCGGTTGCGTCATTTGTTGATAGGTTTCGGTTGATTGCGCTGCGGATTTAGCCGGAGTTGTGAATAGACAAGTAGTGATTGCCATTAACGCGAGCAGTGTTCGTTGAATTTTCATCAGGTTGTCCTCTCTGTTCCTTCATTTTGCCCGAGCCGAATCTTGCGGCCCTACTTTGATAAGCGAGAAGCAGACTCCAAAGTGTTCACAGCTAATCACTAGCGAGAAAACGTGCCGAAAGTGTTCACGAACCTCAGAAAATTATTTTGTTAACGTGTTGTCGCCGTACCGGTTTGGCGCTTGATGAAAAGTGGTAAGATCGCGCTCCGGCTTTTCTTGCGGCAGCGACAAATGATGAGTGTGTCAACTTCAAGTGTAACCCAACTGCTCGTTGATTGGCAGCAGGGCGATCAATCTGCGCTCAAAAAGCTCACGCCATTGATCTATGACGAACTGAGACGCATTGCGCACCGCTACGTTCAGCATGAACGCAATGGGCACACATTGCAGACGACGGCGCTCGTTAACGAGGCTTATCTTCGGCTCGCGGGGCAGGAGCAGCCTGAGTGGCAAAATCGAGCCCACTTTTTCGCCGTGATCGCGCAGGTAATGCGTCACATTCTGATCGATCATGCCCGGCGGCGGCGTTACCTCAAACACGGTGGCCGGTTTCAGCAGGTCTCGATGGCCGAGGCCTCATTGATGTCTGAAGACCGGGCGGCTGAACTGATCGCGCTCGACGAAGCCTTAGACGAACTGAAGCACTTTGATCAGCGCAAGAGCAAAGTAGTTGAGTTGCGTTACTTCGGAGGGTTGAGTCTGGAAGAAGCCGCTAACGCGCTGGACATCTCGGTGATGACAGTGCGCCGCGATTGGCGTGCGGCGAAAGCCTGGCTGTTTCGCAGAATGAAGAACGGGGAGTATTAAACAGTGGCACGGGCGTCCCGCCCGTGAAATCACGCGCAAGATTGCACGTGCCACAAAACGTCGGCAATCGGCAATCTCATGACACCTGAACGTTGGCAGAGAGTTGAAGAAGTCCTCCAGGCGACGCTTGATCGCCCGCCGGCGGATCGCGCAGCGTTTCTGAATGAGACATGTGCAGGTGATGATGAATTAGAGCGTGAAACCAGCTCGCTGGTCGAAGCTTATGATGAAGCGGACGACTTCTTTGCCGAGCCCGCTATTGCGCAGGATGCC
>DATISD010000487.1:0-2866 GCA_035469005.1 Pyrinomonadaceae bacterium
GTTTCGAAAGAATAAGCCTGCCGCCGCGCCATTGCTCCTGGTTGTAGGATTCGTCTTTACCGGACTTGCCCTCTCGTTGATCGAGAGTCGCGACGTGTCACCTGATCGCATCTCGCACATGTACGAGCAGGGAATTGTCTCCGCGAGCGATTCAGTTGAACTCA
The DNA here is from genome assembly GCA_035469005.1 of Pyrinomonadaceae bacterium. Classification (GTDB taxonomy): domain Bacteria; phylum Acidobacteriota; class Blastocatellia; order Pyrinomonadales; family Pyrinomonadaceae; genus UBA11740. The sequence goes on from DATISD010000487.1 coordinate 165, forward strand.
CCGGAACCATCGACGGTCAGCCCGAGCCCGCACCGCAGAGTTTCTATCTGACTCTCAAAGCCGAAAGAATCAGGCTGAGAGGAGGGGAGGAGCGCGATGCGGCGGGAACAATCCTGCTGCTTACGCATGTGCGCGATCAGCAGTTAGCTCATGAATACGAAGCGCTCGAGTTACGACATGGAGCACGGCTCCGCCTGCTGTTAACGTTGGACCGAGAAGACAATTTTCGTAATCCGGGAGTACTACCGTTCACCGAATATCTTGAACGCGAAGGCTACGATGCGACCGGCGTAATCAAAAGCCCGCTGCTTATTGAACGGCTCGACGACGAACGAGTGTTTCTGCCGCTGGCCTTGCTTTACGAATGGCGCGAACATTTGCAACGAAGAATTCACTATTTATTTTCACCCGAAACTGCCGGCGTACTTGACGCGGCATTGCTGGGGAATCACTACAACATTTCGCTCGGCGCGGCTGAGCGCTTTCGCGCCGGCGGAACTTTTCATGTGCTGGTCATCAGCGGTTTTCAAATCGCTTTTATCGGTGGACTATTGCTTCTGGTAGTTCGATGGTTCACCAAACGCCGAATTCTCCAGGTCACATTCGCGGCAACTTTGTTGTGGACATATACGATTGCGGTGGGCGCCGACGCTTCTGTGGCGCGATCAGCTTTCATGTTCACAGTGGTGCTGTTGGGGCCATTGGTCTCGCGTCGCGCGCACACTTTGAACAGCCTTGGCGGCGCCGCAACGGCCTTACTGGTGTGGCACCCGAACGACCTGTTCGACCCTTCATTTCAACTGACGTTTATTTCAGTTCTATCCATCGTCACCATAGCGCTGCCGTTGATCAGTCGAATGCAGCAAGTCGGCTCGTGGCGGCCGGCACACGAAACGCCTTACCCGCCGGCCGTTCCAGGGTGGTTTCGCGGTCTTTCGGAAACTCTGTTCTGGAGTGAACGCGAATGGAAAACGGAAATGGCCAGATCAAACATTCGTTATCGGCTCTTCAAGACAACCTGGGCGATCAGTCTTGAGCGGTGGCGTCTGCAAAAACTGCTGCGCTTTGCCACCAACGCAATCGTGATTTCAGCCAGCGTACAAATTGGCATGTTGCCAATGATGATTATTTATTTTCATCGGGTCTCGTTTGCCGCGCTGCTGCTCAACATTTTTGTCGGTGGATTAATGGCGCTGCTGTTATTGATGGCTGTGGCCGCAACGTTGATTTCTATGCTCAGCGGCGGGCTGGCTGCGCCACTGAAAATGATTACCGAGAAGATCGATTGGCTCATGATTCACGCAGTCGATCCGTTCAAATGGTTGGGCATCGATTCGATCCGGATGCCGCACTACCGAGGTTGGATGGTCGGCATTTATGTGCTCTATTTCTTGGTGCTGGGGTTGCTGGTGATTGGACTCGCGCGATGGAAACCATTGCGGTTAAACGAACCCGCAAAGAGAACCCTGGCGCAACGAAGTCTGGTGATCGCGACCGCCACTTTTCTCCTGCTTGCCATCACCATAGTTGGGCATCCGTTTAGCGGCGATCGCCCGGATGGCAATCTGCACGTGGATTTTCTTGATGTGGGACAAGGTGATTCGGCGCTTTTGACAATGCCTGACGGGACCACGCTGCTTATCGATGGAGGTGGGCGGCCGAATATCGATTGGCAAAAAACCGACGAGATTGACGACAGTGAATCGTTTGAGCGCGATGCGCGCAGTGTCGGTGAACGTGTCGTTTCGGAATACCTTTGGGGCCGCGGGTTGGATCGTATCGATTATGTTTTGGCGACGCATGCCGACGCCGATCACATCGATGGTTTGAATGACGTGGTGCGCAACTTTAAAGTGCGTGGCGCAATCGTCGCGCGGACACCGGTTGATGATCCGGGATATAGGCGATTTGCGGAAGCCATGAAAGAAATGCGGGTGGCGGTGGAGAGGATTGGCGCGGGTGACTTGATGCGCTTTGGCAGCGTTTCAGCTCAGGTTCTATGGCCTACGGCGAGCGGCGACGACAATGCGCCGTCGCGCAACAACGATTCGGTAGTCCTGCGCTTCAATTACGGCGAGAGTTTCATCCTCTTCACGGGAGACGTCGAGAGGGAAGCTGAACTTGCGATGCTGGCCGCAGGGCTGGATTTGCGCTCGGACATTGTGAAGGTTGCTCATCACGGCAGCAAGACTTCGTCTGTCGAACCTTTTATCGATGCGAGCGAGCCCTCAAAGGCGATCATTTCCGTAGGGCGCTCATCGATCTTCGGCCATCCTAATAAAGATGTGGTTGAGCGCTGGCGCGCGAGCGGGGCGCAAGTGATGACGACCGGACAGAGCGGAACAATCAGCGTCGTGACGGACGGACACAAGCTGCAGCTGAATACATACGTGCGGTAATGAGCCGCGAGCGGATATTTCCTAAGCGCCGTAGGCGCGGAATATTTTTAGCCAGACGATCGCCGGAAACACTCAGCAGAAAGGTTTCTATAAATATAAATATTGCGCTCCTAACGGAGCTGTCAAAGACCTCATAAAAAATCAGGATCGGCCGGTGTGTACAGATCGATCGTAGAGCTGCCCAGCTTGTAAGTTTTCAGGACTCCCAGCGGCGGTGCGTAGATGTGAATCGTGATTAAGTCGCGGCCGCTGACGTCGGGATTGCCGAGTTGGTGTATGTCCGGAATTTCCGATCCGGTGAGG
>DATISD010000488.1:0-6385 GCA_035469005.1 Pyrinomonadaceae bacterium
AAGTAGGCGCGCAGCTCAACTCTGCGAAAGTCCTTGAAAAGTTCCCGCGCTTCGCGTCGCGAATAAACCCGCGCCAAAGGATTACCGGCGCCGTCAGTGCTTTGGCTGAGAAAATCATCGGTTGATGAGCCGCCGTTGGTCCGGACGAGTTGTGCGTGTTCCCGCAGAGAATCGATCGGCTCGCCCGTCAAACTGTGAACAATCTTAATTCCGCTCTCACTTCTCAACAGACCCGTGCCGGCTCGGCGCAGGACGCGAATGCCAATGCGGTAATTGTAACTGCCGCGGTGATAGAGCATGACAATGGCGCGGCCACCCGGTTTCAGGACGCGATGAATCTCGCGCACGGCGGCCTCGGTATCCGGCGTGTGATGCAGGACGCCATGCGAATAAACCACATCAAATGTTTCATCGGCGAAGTCGAGCTTCTCAGCGTCCGCCACACGGAATTCGCCTTTCAAACCCGACAGCTCAAAATTCTTTCGGGCCAGCTCAATAGATCTTTCGGTCAAATCAATGCCAGTGTAATCGGCGCCGGCCCTGGCAAACTGCGCCCCATCAGTTCCCAAACCGCACCCAATTTCCAGCACCTTTAATCCGCGCGTTGATTCAAAATCCGCAGCGATTGGAATGTGCCATTCCTTACCGTAGCGATGCGCTTCAACTCGATCAAAAAATTCGCGTGTTCCCATCTCGGCATCGCTGAATTTTGAGCCGCATGGATGCTCTTGCCAGAAAGCGCGGACGCGCTCTTTTAACTCAAGGTTCTGATCAGTTGCTTTCGGATTTGAACGCGACATGAAAAGTGGCAAGCTCTCGGGTTGTCAGTATAAACTGAAACCGCTGTTGTTTTCAGGGGCGCAAAGTTATCAAGGGCGAGCAGGATGCTCGCGCAGGGTCATGATCACATTTCAGATCTCAGGTTACTTGACCGAATTCACCGACGGGCGTGCCGAAATCAAGGTTGAAGCCGCGCCGTCGACTATCGGCGAAGCTCTGGAAGTACTTTGGGACCGGTACGTCGGTTTGCGAGATCGCGTGCTGACAGAGCGGGGCGAAGTGCGACCGCACGTGAACGTCTTTGTGAACGGACAGGTCGTGCGCCGCGACCAGGTTTTGCAGACTGCGATCATTGACAATAGCGAAATCTGCATCATGCCGGCAGTAAGTGGCGGGTCAGGGGTGAACGGCATCAGCAGCCCGACCGTTAGTGAGGGCTCTTAATACTCGGAGCGCGGGCGTCCTCGCGCGCCGGCGAGCACAGAACGCTTCAATTCTCAAGAGTTTTTGGCGCCGTTCCCGGTTCGCGTTTCGCGGCCCTGGCGGGCCAGGGCGCCCGCGTTCCCAGCATTAACGGGGCTCGTTCCGTTCAAATCGACTCTTTAGAAACGACACCTGGAACTGATAATCATTCCAGGCCGTATACTTGACGACATGTTTTGTCCCAGTTGCGGATCCGAAGAGCGTCAGGCGAGCCAATTTTGCCGGGCTTGCGGCACTGACCTGCGCCCCGTGCGCGTGAGTCTGGAACGGCCTGACTCGATTACGGCCTCGGCCGTTTCGGCACGTGAAGAAATCGGCCGCGCGGTAGCCGCCAAAATTCGAGAGGTGCAAGACGCGCGCGAATTGAAGAAAGTTGCTGAAGACGTTTTGCCGGAGATCGAAAAATTTCTCGAATCCCCGGAAGAGAAACGGATGCGTCGCATTCGCAGCGGTGTGGTGGTGGCGGCGACGGGACTTGGCGGCACCGTTTTCATAGCCCTGATGTCGGCATTTATGCGCGGCCCCGACGCCGAGACATTCCTGGGACTCGCGGGACTTGGCGTCGCGTGCTTTCTGATCGGGCTGGGCCTAATCATAAACGCTTTGTTTTTCCCGCGGCCGCGTAAGCAGTTGGAGGATCATTCATCCGATGCGCGCTCGCAGAATGTGCTGGACTCTGGCTATGTTTCGCCGCAATTGAGATCCGCTGTTGAGGCGCAAAACTCGATTAGGGCGCAGACGACTTCAAATCTGAAACAACCTCCCGAGTCAGTAACCGAACACACCACGCTGCATCTGAAGTCCGAACGCTAAAGACTATGGCTGTCTTGCTGGAAGGTGGTTGCCGCGTTTCCGATATGCGCGAAGGCGATCCTCTGACCGAAGGCACTCTGCGCATCTGGAAACAGCTTGGTCGTGCGAGCGGCGCGCAGGCGATTTCCCTTCGGGTCATGGAATTCGCGCCGGGGCTGTCGCCCGGAATTTGTAATGATGATTGTGATGAAATTCTGTTCGTGCTTGATTCCACACTGGGGTGCGAACGCGACAACCGTAACGAAGTCAGTACCATCCGCGTCAGCGGAGTCAATTTGCTGATTGATGGCAGATCGTATGAAGTCGACGCTGATTCCGGCATCTACATTCGCCCCGGCGAAACCTTCGCTCTCGACAATCCGGGCCCGGATTCAATTACCATCATCAGCTCTCAATGCCCTGATCCTGATCGCCAAACTGAATTCGTCAACTCATCAATCAAAACTTCTGATTCCGAGTCCTACGGTCGGCCTCCCATCGTGCGTCTGGCCGATCGCCGCGCGCAACCGACTGCCGATCGCTGGTACCGCGTGTTAGTCGACGACGAAATTGGCAGCGAACAGGTCACTCAATTCGTCGGCTCGCTCCCTCCGGGGCGCGCTCCCGACCATTTTCACAATTACGAAGAAGTACTGTTTATTTTGAAAGGGGAAGGGCGCATGTGGGCCGGCGAAACTACTACGCCAATCGCGGCCGGCGCATGCATCTTCCTGCCCAAAGGCCAGGTGCATTGTGTCGAGAACACTGGCAAAGGTGAGTTGCGTTTGCTGGGAGTCTTTTATCCGGCGGGCAGTCCGAGCGTCAGATATGAGGCCTAAGGCTTTAAATAAACGTTGCATCACCACTAATCCATCAGCTCTGCCAAAATCTCCATCGCCTCTCGCACCTCTTCATCGGTATTGAAGAAATGCGGTGACATGCGCAGGCCCACGCCGGGACGGCAATCAACAAAAACCTTTCGCTGAGCCAGACGCTGTACCATCGCTGGTCCATCGTCAACGAAGATCATGACTGAGCCTCCGCGTTGATTTACGTCACGCGGGCTATTTATTTTCCAACCGCGTTCCAAAGCGAAATCGATCATCGATTCAGTGCGACGTACTGACTCTGCACGGATTGTTTCGACTCCGACTTCTTCGATGATTCCTAAACCGGGCAGGACGGAATAGAGCGCGGGAATGCTGGGCGTCCCTTGCGCAAAACGACGGACGGAATTGTCATAACGCATCGGCGGGGGTGCGAAACCAAACGGCGCGGTGTGCGCCACCCAACCGGTTAATCGCGGATGAAGTTCCTTATGCAACTCAGGACGCACGTACAGATAGCCAGAGGCCGGCCCGCCGCAGAGCCATTTGATCGTGCCGCCGATTAGAAAATCCACGTCCCATTCGCGAGCTTTCAATTCGACAGCGCCGGCAGACTGATAGACATCGAGCAGAACCAGCGCGCCGTGTTTGTGCGCGCGGGCGACGATTGGTGCGACATCGACGCGATACGAGCTACGAAACGAAACGTGCGAGAGCGCGACCAGGCAGGTAGTATCGTCAATCGCCTCCAGGATTTCATCGGTATCGATCGCGATCCCATCATCCGAGTGCACCACTTCGACGCTTGCGCCCATTTTCGTCTGCGCGTCCCAGACATATTGCATCGACGGAAAGTCGAGCGCGGTCGTGACGATCTTGTTTTTTTCGGTTGCGCCGAAATCAAAACACGAGGCGACGCTTGAAAGCGCAATCGAAGCGTTGGGTTGAATTTGCACCGAGCCGCGGTCGCCGCCGAGAAGCTTCGCGATGCGATCGCCGACCGCTGACGACATCTCCCACCAGCTGGTGGCCCAGGCATCCTCGCTGGTGTGCTGCTCCCACGCTTCGTAATAGGCCAGCATCGATTCGCGCGTCGCCCGCGGCACCGGGCCGAGGCTGTGACTCAGCAGATGAATGCCGGAAGCGAGTGTCGGAAATTCTTCGCGGCGCCGATTGAAGTTAGTTTCAAGTTTCACGGTTCGACAATAGTCAGTACCGGGAGCGGTAGCGACCGGGTGGCAGCTTGGACGGGTTAGGTTACTTGACGGGACACCCAGTCGCTACCGCTCCTGGTACTGACCTCATGCTTTGATTTGACTTAACATCTTCTCGAACCCCAACGGATCGTTTCGCAATCCTTCCAAAACTCTCTCGGCTTCTTCGCCAATCGGCGGATCGATGGATTCTTCGCGAATGTGCCGCAGGATTTCGCCGGCGACAAACTCCGTCGTCATCTTCGGTACATCAGCGCCCTTGCTCATGTCGGTGTCGATCGTAGTCGGCATGACGGTCATGACGTGCACACCTTTGTCCGCAAGATAAGCGCGCAGCGCCTGACCAAGTGAAAGCAGCGCTGACTTGCTGGCGCAATATGTTCCCACCAGTGGCAAATTTATCCTGGCAAAGGCCGTCGCGATGTTCACGATCATTCCTTCGCCGCGCTCAATCATCGCGGGTGCTAAAGCACGCGTCATGCGCAACGAGCCGAAATAATTCACTTCCATCTCGTGAACGGTATCGTCAAAAGTCATTGTGACTGGATTGCCGTAGCCCGCAACGCCCGCGTTGTTCACCAAAACATCGATGAACCCTAATTGCTTTGTCGCATTCACTTCATCGTCGTTGGTTACATCCAGTTTGATTGGGGTAATCACGGCGCCGAGTGTCGCCGCGTCGCGCTTTAATCGTCCGATGTCTTCAGCCTTTCGTAGACCAGCGAACACTTCTCGCGCGCCGGCGTTGGCGAAAGCAAAGGCGAGCGTCCGGCCGAGTCCGCGGCTCGCACCCGTAATTAAGACGCTGCGTCCTTCAATGTTCATGGTTTTGCGGGCTATGCCATCCCACCGTGCTGCGGCAGAGCGCAACTACCGGCTCGCGATCGATGACCTCTTCTTCATCACTCGTGCCAACACATAAAGCCCCACGCCGACAGTGCTCCAGACAATCGCCAACTCAACACTCGTCAAAGAGTGTGCGCTGATTCGCTCGCTGAGGCTCGTACTCTGCAACGTGCGCACATCGCGTGAAATCTGTACCAGTATCAGTGCACCCATCGACAGAACTGAAATCACAGCTGCTGCTCGTTGCAACCAAGCCGGCATGGAGATTGTGATCTGCTGATTGAGTTCAGGATTGAAGCGCGGCAACAATAAAAAAGCCAAACTGTGCAAAAAGTAAAGCAGCACCAACGCAAAGACGGCAATATTCAAGGCGAGCGCCAGTTGCCGGCTGACCAGCAGCACGAGACAAGCAATCAGGTTTAGCGTCAGGGCGACAACCGGGGTGGCCGTTCGGCGGTTAACCGAGCCGAGCAACGGCGGCGCCAGGCCGTCTTCGACAAAGATGAGCGCCAGCCGCGACGGCACAATCAGCGTCGGATTCAACGATGTCGTGATTGCCATGACCGCGCCCAAAGTGACGAGCGTGGCCGCACCCCACGGCAAATAATTCATAGCGACTTGAGTCATCGGGGTCGCGCTTGCCTGAATCTGTGAGAGGGGCAGAACGCCAAAAGCGACGACTGACATCAGGACAAAGATGAGTGCCGTCAGGCTGATGCCGCGCAGGAACACGAGTGGCAAACGGCGCGTACTGTCTTTTGTTTCGCCTGCCGTCTGGGCCAGAGATTCAAAGCCGGCGTAAGAAAAGAAAAGCGGAATGAAGCTAAGCGCAAGTCCGCCGGCCCCGTGGGTGAAAAACGGCGAGTAGTTCGCTCGATGAATCGCAAACAATCCGGGGACAACCAGGACTATGATCGAGAACCCCAGCACGACGCACATCGCTACCTGGATTCGTCCAAACCAGCGCACACCGATGACGTGCACCAGATAGAAAAAGAGCAAACTTCCGATTGCCAGCGATTGATGAAAAAGATCGCCACTAAATCGCCGGCCAGTTAATTCAATGACGTAACTCGCCAATGCGTCAGCGAGATAAGCAGCCGCGCCTACATAAGCGATGATCTTCAACCACGAGCCAACGTAGGCGAGACCAAAACCACCGAGCGTTCGCGAGATATGCAGGTATTCGCCGCCCGGTTCGCGACCCAGCGGCGTGGAAATAAACGCCGCATAGGGAATCGAAGTGGCCAGGATTGCCGGCATCAGGATGATGTAGCTGAGAATCACGCTGGGGCCGGTAATCCCTCCGGCATCGCTGGTGACTTTGAAGATGCCGGCGCCAATCAGAATACCGATCAGGGCCGCGTACGATTCAACTGTTCCGAGATCGCGGCGGAGTCGGGAGACAGGTTGCGGGGGATTGGGTGGTTGATTCATTAGGCG
>DATISD010000489.1:0-11521 GCA_035469005.1 Pyrinomonadaceae bacterium
GAGCCCGTAGGGTGCATATCACGCACCGCCTCCTACGGTTTGGAGTTCCGCGTTCACGCGGATCTGAATAGTCCGGCGTTCCACGTTTGTACGGTCTTGAGCCGCGGCGCGGTCTGGACCCGCCTGAAGGCGGAACTCCAAACGAACGGAGGCTTCATGAGAGATCAAACACGCAACATCGAGACTTTCAAGGTTGGCGCCGGCGCCAAGATGAACGAGTTCGATTTTCATAAGCACCAGGGTGAGATGCACGAGCATCACGACTCTGAGATCGAACAGAACCTAAACAAAGCAGAAACCACGGCAGAGAGAGTTGCGAGATTAACCAGGCAGGCGCATGAAAAAGTCTTGCGGAAAAAGAAAAGGCGTTAGAGAGTAGCGCAAGTTGTCAACTTGCGCTTTGGTCTTAGTCAATGCGCAAGTTAACAACTTGCGCTACACATGAACGAAATTATCGTCATCGGTGGCGGATTGGCTGGCGTCGAGGCTGGCTGGCAAGCAGCGAACTCCGGCGCACGCGTGCGTTTGTATGAGATGCGTCCGCTAAAACAAACGCCCGCGCATCAAACAGATCGACTAGCCGAAATTGTCTGTTCGAATTCCCTGAAATCTGACGAACCTGGCACGGCGTCTTATCTCCTCAAGGAAGAGCTGCGTCGGGCAGGCTCTTTGGTGATGGAAGCAGCGGCGGCGACACGGGTGCCGGCCGGCGCCGCTCTTGCCGTCGATCGTCAAAAGTTCGCGGAGTACGTCACGCAACAGATCGAATCGCACCCCCGGATAGAAATCGTCCGCGAAGAAGTCAGCGCAATCCCGAATGATTCGATCACGATCATCGCCACCGGCCCGCTTACCTCGGAACACCTGACCGCCGAGATCATGAAACTAACCGGCGACGATCAGCTCTATTTTTACGATGCGATCGCGCCAATCATCGCCGCCGATTCAATCGATCAGTCGATTGCCTTTCGCGCCGCACGTTACGGCAAAGGTGGCGATGATTATCTAAACTGTCCGCTGAATGAAGATGAATACGTGCGTTTCCACCAAGCGTTGAGCGAAGCCAACAGTGTCCCACTCCAGCGTTTTGAAGAGACGCGTTGGTTTGAGGCATGTCTGCCGATCGAAGAACTCGCCCGTCGCGGCGTCGATACTCTTCGGTACGGGCCGATGAAACCCGTCGGCCTGAGGGATCCGCGTACCGGGCGTGAACCCTATGCAGCCGTACAACTTCGTCAGGAAAACCTGATGGCCGATGCCTACAGCATGGTTGGTTTTCAGAATCACCTGCGTTATGGAGAGCAAGCGCGAGTACTGCGTTTGATTCCAGGGCTGGAACGCGCGGAGTTTTTGCAGTTCGGCCAGATACATCGGAACACTTATATCAACTCGCCGCGGGTTCTGGCGGCAACCATGCAGATGCGCGAGCATCCAAACATCTTCTTTGCTGGTCAAATCACCGGCGTCGAAGGATACGTTGAATCAGTCGCGATGGGCTGGCTGGCGGGCCGAAACGCTGCGCGGCTCTTGAGAAACGACGGACTTTTAGTGGCGCCGTCTGGTAGCGCGATTGGAGCTTTGGCGCGTTACGTTTCTACGGCGGAAACGAAGAATTACCAGCCGGTGAACATAACTTTCGCGCTGCTCAAGCCGCTTACGTCAGAACAAGCGCGTTCCGTAAAGCGTAAGCGGGATCGACACTCGCTGCAGGTGAAGCTGGGGCTGGAAGAATGGGACGCATGGCTGCAAACGATTCAAATGGAAAGCGAGCCATCGCTGATCGCCGCCACAAGATGAGACTTCCTCAACGATATTCATTGGTTTTGGCAGGTTTGGCCCTTTGCGCCTCTTTGTTTTGGGTAATCATTCCTCTGGCGCACTCGCAATCGGGCCGGCAAAAAAACACCAATGCGCCCGCTTCCCCGACGCCTGCGACGCGACAGCGACAATCAACAAAGTCGATGCCTCCGCCCCCGATGGTACCGGCGGCCTCGAAATCAACCGCTGGCGCACCCGACGATGTGGATGTTGTCAGGGTAAGCTCGCATCTGGTGCCGGTGCCTGCGACGGTCATCGACGCGCGCGGGGTTGCCGTCACGAACCTGCAGCTTGAAGACTTTGAGTTGACCGTCGATGGTCAGACAAAGCCGATCAGCGACATCACCCGCACGGAATCCCCCGTGCGTTTGGCGATGCTGTTTGACAATAGCGGCTCGCTGGATTTTGCCAGAGATTTTGAGAAGCGCGCGGCCGTTCGATTCTTTCACTACGTCTTGCGACCGGTTGACCAGGCCGCTATCTATTCGGTTTCAACCAATATTGTGTTGGCCCAACCGATGACTGGCGACATTGTTCGACTGCAACAGACGATCGAATCGTTCGCAAAACCCGAGGGCGCTACCTCGCTCTACGATGCAATCTTCGATGCTCTTAATTATCTAAAGCCGTTTCAGGGCCGGCGAGTGATTGTAGTCGTCTCTGACGGACGTGACACCACCAGTCGTGACGATCACGATTTTGAAGGCACGTTAAGGCGCCTCTCTTCTGATGAGTGTCAGGTCTATGTGGTGCAGACCGGTGTTTATGACAACGCCAACGTGCGCGACCTTGCGGCCGAACGGCGCATGCAGGAATTTGCCGCGCAAACCGGCGGCGCCGCGTACATTCCCCGAAGCGTCGAGGATCTCGACCACGCTTTCGCGCAAATCTCTGCAGATCTCGCGCAACAATACATCCTTAGTTATTACCCCGACACGGACAAGCGGGATGGCAAGTATCATCTGATAAATGTCAGGGTGAAGTCACCGGCAAACACGCGCGTGCGCGCGCGCAGAGGATTTCTGGTGAAGACACGCGATAATGCGTAAAGTGGCGTAGACTTCAGTCTGTGTTTGACCTGCTTTTTTGTACCGACTTCCGCCTGTCTCTCGTATAATCACAGACTAAAGTCTGTGCCACATGTTAGATCACCTTCTCACTCAATTCCTCGATCACCTTCGCTACGAGCGGAATGTCAGCGCGCATACGCTGCGCAATTACGAGAGTGACCTGCAGCAGTTCTTCGAATTTCTGGCGCCTGAAGACAAAGACACCGGCCAGAGAAACGAACCTGACATTAGCCAAATCGATCATCTGACAATCCGAGAGTGGCTGGCGAGCCTGCACTCAGATCACAAAAAGAAAGCTTCGGTCGCGCGCAAGCTCGCGGCCTTGCGTACGTTCTTCCAATTTCTCGTGCGCGAGGGCCTGACGGAACTGAATCCGGCGAAACTGGTCGCGACGCCGCGCAAAGAAAAGAAGCTGCCGGTGCATCTTTCGATCGAAGATGCCGTGCGATTCATTGAAACACCGGACACTGAGACGGATTTTGGCAAGCGTGATCGCGCTATTCTGGAGTTGCTCTACGCGACTGGCATACGTGTGTCCGAGCTGGTTTCGCTGAATCTGCGCGATATCGATTTCCAAAACAGGTTGTTGCGCGTCTTCGGCAAACGACGCAAGGAACGCATTGTTCCATTTGGCGAGCCGGCAGTGAAGGCACTCAAGGATTATCTGAACGTGCGCGAAGCTTTTCTCGCGAATGCGCCGGCGACAAAGCGTGACGCGCAGCCGCTGATTCTCAATTATCAGGGCACGCGCATGACGACGCGTTCAGTTGGCCGTCTGGTGGAAAAATACATTCGGCTCTGCGCCGGCATTCACGACATCAGCCCGCACGCTCTCAGACATTCTTTCGCCACCCATTTGCTGGATAGCGGCGCCGACCTCCGCGACATCCAGGAATTGCTCGGTCACGCACGGCTTTCGACTACGCAAATCTACACCCACGTTTCCATGGAAAAGCTCATCGAGGTTTACGACAAGGCCCATCCCAAAGCGTGAGAGGTTGCACCGTGTTCAACGGTTTCGCTGGAAAGCCGTTGAAACGGCTGAAGAGGTTATGGTTCCCCGTCACCTCGCTGACTGACTGAAGCGAGGTGTGACTGAGATGAACCTGAGGCGAGGTCCAAAGCATCCCTTTGACCAACGACCCGGCGCTTCCCTGCTTTCGCGCCTCTGCCACGGTGCGATATCATCGGAACCGAAGAGTGCGCGCGTCGCTCTTTCTGGTCTATGGAAGGACAACTGAGCCGACACCCTCTGGCTGAACTTATTCGCGAAATAATCGACAGTGAACTATCGGGTGCGCTGCGCTTGTCGCGCGAAGCCGCGAAGGTAGCTGTCTATTTCGATTCCGGCCAGCCAATCTATGCGGCGTCGAATTTGCGTGCGCAGCGGCTGCGCGAGATCCTGAAACGAAAGAACATTGCGTCTGCTCAGGTGGAGAATTGCCCGGCGACGGCGACTGATGAAGAGTTAGCTCACACCCTGATAGCGAGTGGCGATCTCAAACTCGAGGAATTGCAGAAAGTTCGTGCCGGCCAAACCTCAGATGTTCTTCGCACGGCTCTGCTTTGGACGGACGGTGATTGGCAGTTTAATCAAAAAGTGCGGATTCCGGCTGAGATGCGTGTCTCGCTTGATATCGATCGACTCCTGCTCGAATCGGCCCGACATTTGCCATTTCCCTTTGTCAAAACGCGTGCAGAGGATGCGAATGCCGGATACGCGCTCGGGTCTAATAGTGCTTCGATTAACTTGTTGCCGGCTGAATCGTTTGTCCTTTCGCGAGCTGAATCCGCCGGAGACGTCTTTAAGTTGTCAGACATCCTGGCGAACGGGCTTTCCGAGGAGGATTTTCTTCGCGGTATGTACGCACTATCCCTATCCGGAATTCTTCATCGCACCGATCTGGATTTTGCCCTTAACATAAGACGGCCTGATAAAGGAAAGCCCAGGCGAGCTGCTGAATCAGCCGCGGCAAAAGAGAAGCCGGCAACTGCGGGGGTTGAATCAACCGACGTTGACGGATTTCTCGCGCGGATGAAAACGGCCAGGGATTATTATGACGTGCTGGATGTTTCGCGGGTCGCCACCGATGATGAGATTAAGGACGCCTATCACAAATTGGCGCGGCAGTATCATCCTGATCGATTCCACCAGGTTGACGCTGGCTTACGAGCGGAAATTGGATCGGCATTTGCCCGCATCGCCCAGGCTTACGAGGTGCTGAGCGACCCCGGGCAACGCAGCATGTACGAGAAAAAGCGAGGGCCGCAATCTGTCGGCCGGGCTATTACCAAACCGGAGCCAAAAAGAGAATCAAGCGCGCCGGCCGGGAAAAAAGAGGACAGTCGCGCGGCGATAAGTTTTCGGCGTGGAATGGAAGCGTTGGCGCAAAATCAATTTGACGAAGCGGCCCGTTTGCTCGGCGAAGCCGCAACACTTGAGCCGCGTGAAGCCCGTTATCGCGCTCACTATGGGCGCGCGCTGACGTTTCGCGCCAATAGCCGGAGAATTGCTGAGTCGGAACTGAAAGCAGCCCTGGCGATCGAGCCAAAGAATTCGTCATTCCGCGTAATGCTGGCCGAGTTGTATCAACGAGTCGGCTTGCGCCGTCGCGCTGAAACTGAAGCGGCGCGGGCCCTGGCTGATGATCCAAACAATCAGACCGCGCGCGAGCTGCTTTCCATTCTGAAGAACAGGCAATAGCGATCGACAAATTCATTAACTGAAGAGACAAAATGCCGCCGTTTGATGCAATGGAAAATAGCCAGTCGGATGTGATCGAGGTTTTCAGGAACCTCAGCTACCGCGCTGACGAGTTTGAAGGCTACGCGAATCCGCACGCCACCAGGATTGCAGCAATCGCCGATCAACTCGCACGAGCATTTCATCTCGGCGCGCGCGATCGGTTTTCGTTGCGCGTGGCGGCGCTCGGACACGATCTGGGCGAGGTGGCCATGCAGCGCGATTACATCCAACGAAACGGCACGCTCAGCGATGATGAACGCATCGACCTGACGCGACATCCGTTGTTGAGTGAAGGCGAAGCGGCGACGTCAGGCGCCGACCGCGGCGCGCAGTTGTTAGTGCGATGGCATCACGAGTGGTGGAACGGTAGCGGTTATCCTGACGGATTGCGATTCGAACAGATTCCTCTGGGCGCACGAATTCTACGAGTGGCTGATGCGTACGCGTCTCTGACTGACGCGCGGCCGTTCCGCAAAGCTTATTCAGAAAAGCAGGCGCGTGAGCATTTGCTCGAATGGACTGGGTTGGAATTTGATCCGCGCGTGGTGCGCGCGTTGCTGGCCCTCGAACCTCTCAAAGAACTCAAGGGCTACGCGCCCGAGGTCGAGCCACCCCCGGACATGAATTTGCTCGCCGACGAAATCATGGCTCGGGTGCAGGAGCTGGGACCGGGACTTTAGGATCAGATTTGGAGTTCCGCGTTTACGCGGCGTATTTGCCAAACCACAATTCCGCCTGCAGGCGGTACTCCGAACTAGTAGCATGCAAACTCAAAACGCTCTTAACGCTGGTAGCATTGGCTGGCTTGGCTTTGAGCTCAATGTGCTGCGGCGTTTGAAGTTTCAATCAATTGCTCTTCCGCTGTCGGGCGAGCCGCAACTGGGGCAATACCTGAAGCGCTGGGACGCGCGCGTCTCAGCCAACGATCCGGCCCAATGGGCCTGGACGAAGTCGCAGGCGTTCATCGAAAATAATTGCGATTCGCTCTCTGAAGAAGACATCGCGGTAGTTCTTGACGATGCCTACGTACCGCGAAATTATTTTCGCAATCCGACGTTGTTGACCTGGTTCAACGAAACCGACGCCTGGTGGTTCGACAATGTCCGGTCGAACGCGGAACGGTTGTCCTCGCCCTATAAGCGCGCGTTGGCGCTCGCACTCGGCATGTCGGTGGGCGATTATGTGTTCTCTTTTAATCTGGACACGCGCGATTTGCGCCAACCGCTCGCCCTCTCAAATGTTTTTCGGCGACTGTGGCATACAGTGTTGCCGCCCGTGAACAACTTGCGGCGGAACACCAGCTCCAACCGATCGGCGAGAGCATTTGTGGCCGAGATGCAGGACACCGACGTGATGTTCCTGCGTCTGCCGCGGCCGGCGCGCTCGAGCGACAGTCGCAATGGACGCGTGATCACCTGGAGAGAAGAGTGGATTCGCCAGGGCAAAGGTTTTTGGAGAGAGTTGGCCCGCGACCGCGGCGGTAAGCTCGATGCTTATGTCGAGACGAAGGAGCAGTATCTTGGCTTGATTGACGATTTACTGCACACCGCCGCCCACATTCCTGTCTGGGCTCTGGAAGCAGTCAGCGATGGGTTCGTTTCCACCGATGAGCTGGTCGAATGCGTTGGCAACACCCGAAAGATCGACGCGATCTACACAAAGGATTTTTCCGAGCTGCTCGGGATTCAGGCTGTGATTATTACGGCGGGATCGTAAGCGCGTCTTAGAGACGACCTCGTAAGCTACTTAGAGCAAAGAGAGAACGCCAACCAATCGGTGCTCCAACGCTTTCAAGCACCGCGATTCTGCGCGCGGCTGGCGCTAAAACAATAACCGCACAAAACCGGCCGGCCCGGCTGTGGCTTAAAGGGAACAGTGTCGGGCTTACCGCACTGATCGCAGACGATATCGAAACGTTCACGTTCTGCACCACCACCGCCCTGCTTTGATCCACCAAAGTTGGCCCGGCGCGCGTCGCGGCAAGGCTTGCAGCGCTTCGGGTGACTTAGTCCGCGCTCTCGATAATAGTCCTGCTCTCGTTCAGTAAATGGGAAGGAGGTTCCACACTCGGCGCAAGTGATTTCCATGTCTGGCATAGCTATCTCCCGAGAAGACCAATCCTGGAGGGGGTTCTTTGTCCTTGATGGTCGGGAAGTTTACCGCACTGAAGGAAACGTGTACAGGAAATTAGAATGGTTGAGTCCTGAGTCTCGGGGTCTTTTCCGTTTCTCAAAGAACTCTCAGACTTACGACACCACCGAATGAATGGAAAGTCTATTGTTTAGTCGGTTTGCAGCTAACAACTTGCACTACCTTTGTAACTCACGGACATGGGACCTCACGGTTTCGCCCAGCGTCTCGAGATTGTAACCACCTTCCAAGCATGAAATGATCCGGCCGCCGCAGGTTTCATCGGTCCATTGCTTTACTACGCGGGTCATCTGCACAAAGTCTTCATCTGTCAAGAGCAACTGTCCCAGCGGGTCATCTGCGTGAGCATCAAATCCGGCGGAAATGATGACGAGGTCGGGAGTGAATCTCGCAGCGATCTCTTCAATGGCTGAATCAAAAGCTCGCCGCTGATCGGTGGTCGGCGTCAAAGCTCTGAGCGGCACATTAAGGGTGTAACCTCGCCCGCGGCCTTGTCCTGTTTCTCCGCGCGAGCCGGTGCCGGGATACCAGGGGTACTGATGCATCGAAAAGTAAAAAACCGAAGGATCGTCGTAGAAGATGCCCTGCGTCCCGTTTCCGTGATGAACGTCCCAGTCCAGAATGGCGACGCGCTCGACCTCTTTATATCGTTTCTGCGCGTAACGCGCGGCGACCCCTACGTTGTTGAAGAGACAGAAACCCATCGCCCGATCGGGCGTGGCGTGATGCCCCGGCGGACGAACCGGGACAAAGGCATTCTTTGCGGCGCCTTCAATTATCAAATCGATCGCCTGACAAGCCGCGCCCGCGCCGCGCAAAGCAGCTTCGAGCGAGTCCCCGGACACCATTGTGTCAGCGTCGAGGTAGCCCCGGCCTTCGCGTACAACTTCTTCGACATGTTTGAAATGCTGCGGTGTATGACAGGCTTGAATATCGCTCCGTTTCGCCTCGGGCGCTTCAGCTTCGACGACGTTCTTCCACAAGCCGTCATCGCCTCGCAGCGCGTCGATGACCACGCGATAACGCTCGGGTCGCTCGGGATGACCAAAGCCCGTGTCATGCTTTTCAAAAACAGGATGATGAACTATGGCGGTAGGCATTCTTAGTTCGGAGTTCCGCCTTTAGGCGGCTTACTGGCGTCATGATTCCGCCTAGCGGCGGTACTCCAAACACCTGGTTTTAATTCCGCATTGACGGCGGGGCAGCGTCGAATAGCTTCTTAGCCAGCGCCTGATCCAAACGCGTTAAGATCCGATATTGCTCCTGAGCTGCCAACTTATTGTTTTGTTGGATGAAAATGAGACCGGCGTAGTAATGCGGCAGGGCGTAGTCATTCTTGAGTCTGATTGCCGTGCGCAATTCTTCGAGCGCCACCGGCAGCCGATTCAATTTGAAAAGCGCAAATCCCAGTTCGGTATGCGCCTCATAGTCTTCCGGCTTCAGCTGCGTCGCCACTCTTAATTGTTCAGCGGCCAAACCATACTGATTCATGTCGTTGTAACACCAGCCCAGCCGGAAACGGACCTGCGCGTTGTTCGGAGAAATGGCGACCGACTGTTGGTACGCCGTAACCGCATCCGGGCAGCGGCGCGGTTTGGAATCGACGTAGTAAACGTCGCCGAGTCCTGTATAGGCCGAACCGTAATTAGGTTTCTGGCGAATTGCTTCCTGGTAGGCGGCAATGGCTTCGCTGAGCGCATTGAGTTTTCGCTTTGCGTATCCCAGCTCCACGTAAGCTTCCGGATAATTTGCCTGCAGGGAAATCGCGCGCTGCGCAGCCATTGCTGCTTCGCTATATTCATTCAATTCATTAGCTGACCAGGCGAGATTATAAAAGGCTGTGGGATTGTCATCCTTCGACCTGACGCCCTGGCGATAAGCGTTCAGCGCCTCGCGATACTGTTTCGTCTGGTAGTAATAAGTGTCGGCGAGTCCCAGATACGCCGTGCCATAATCAGCCTTCAGCCGGATAGCTTCCTGATACGCAGCGATTGCCTCTTGTGAGCGCTTGATCTTGAAAAAGGCATAGCCCAATTCCTGATAAGCTTCAGCGTAATCCTGTCTCAATGAAGTAGCCTGCTTAAGTGGTTGGATGGCGTCGGAGTACTGGCCCTGCTCGTTGTAAATCCAACCAATTTGATAATACGGCGAGGCGTAATCGCTGCGCACCTGAGTAGCGCGCCGAAACGCATCCAGTGCTTCGGGGTAACGTTTCAGATTGCGATACGAGTAGCCCAACTCATTAAAAGCGACCGCGTCATTCGGATTCAGGGTTACCGCTTGTTGCAGCGACACGAGCGCCTCGTCGTAGTCTTCGCGATCGTTCTGGATCCAACCGATGTGATAGTAGGCGTTCGCGATCGGCTTCATCGCCACCGCTTTTTGATAAGCTTCGAGGGCGTCATCGTACTGCTTGGCCTTGAACGCCTCGTCGCCCATGGCGTTGTACTGTTCGGCCGTGATGCCACGGCGCGCGGGCGCTGTTGGCGTCGTCCGTGGAGTCGTGCGGCGTGCCGGCGCGCGACGCACCGGAGCGCTGCTGCGGCTGGATCCGCCAGCAGTCGCGGCTCCCGAAGTCGTACCGCCGCCGCCCATGTCGTGTTGGGCCATTGCTGCTCCGGTTGTGAAAAAAAGCGCTCCGGCGAGCACCAATCTCGAAAGGGACCGAATAATCATTGATTGAACTCCATGTGTTAAGTTAGCGGCTCAAGATGAAAACTCTCAGGCAAGCGAAACAATTATAGAGTGAAGTGAAACTGATGCAAGAGCAACGTGGGTCACCCCGATTTCGCGTTGATTTGAAGGTGCGATGGGAGACGTTGAAGTCTCAGGGGCGGGGGGCCGTCTCTGATTTGAGCTCAAGCGGCTGCTTTGTCCTGACTGGCGGTGAAGTCTCGGCCGATGAGTTGATTCGTTTGCAGATAATCTCGCCTGAACACGTCGCAAACGTTTAGGGGCATATTATTTACGCTGAGGCTGAAATAGGATTCGCAGTTCGATTCGCTTTCCCAGATGAGGAGGACAAAAACTACCTCACAAATCTGATCAAAGACCTGCAAAGCGACCGCGTTTAGGTGACATCTCAAACCGCGAGGCGGTTTCGTCCTTCAGCCCGACGTTGCCGCAGGCTACGTTGGGTAAAGAGTCGGAGTTGCTGGCTCGCAACCCTGACCGGGTTGCGCCCTCACAGTTTGGCGGTATCCCAAGGTCGCCGCTGCGCAGCAACCCTCGGCCGCGTTCTAACCGCTTCGCGTTTCGTGCTTAGGGCTCTAAGCGCTTGATGCAAGTCAACTCTCTGGGATTTTCAAACGACGCTCAGACATTCATCAAACCCAAGCTACCGTTTAGTTTGCCGTTGCACGCGCATCTTGCGTGGGTTCAGGGGCGGGACGCCCGTGCCCTTGGGGAAACTGATTCAGTATTAAGCCGAAAGCGCGTTTGACAGTCTGTTTTCGCTTACGCTAACTTACCAAGTCACTCAAACCGCGGTAATCCACTTCATGCGTCCCGTTCGTCTAGTGGCCTAGGACACCGCCCTTTCACGGCGGCGACACGGGTTCGACTCCCGTACGGGACGCCAATTCTTTTCAACCACTTACGGCTGCCCCCGTTGCGGCTGTCCCCGCCCGTGGACACATTCAAGGACACATTCGCACTTCAGAAGTGCTTCATCGTGTCAGGTTTCAAACAACTCGTTGCCGGTATGCACGTCGCGCATCGCGACTGGGTTAACCGG
>DATISD010000490.1:0-1646 GCA_035469005.1 Pyrinomonadaceae bacterium
CCATCCGCGTGCCATCATTAGGAACCGGATTATAGTTTCCGTCGAGAAACTGTGCGGTCACTTTCGTAGTCTGCCCCGGCCGAAGCGTGTTGTTCGCTACCGTCAGGCCCAGGCGCAGAGGCGCGGGTCCAGCTACGTGGCTTGACACGGTGATCGTCGGCGATGGTGCGATCAGGCCGCCGAAACACAGCAACAGGAGAATCAACAACGAGGCTTTGAGGAAACGAAGAACGATCGGGTAGTACATGGCATTTCTCCTTGCAAATTGAGACAGTGAGAGAATTGCAGTGGGCAAGGGTACTCTGTGGATAGTCGCCAGAACGTCTAATCGACTTCCACCAGCAATTCCGGACTGACGAATCTTCCGCTCAATGTCGGCCAGCGCCGTCAGTCAAAACCGCCTTGACGAAAGGTGCGGTGTCTTTCAATTGTCAACGAACCGTTTACGAGCATTTGCAATCATGATGCCGCAGGGCAATGCTCTCGCTTAATCCGATTTCGTCGACGCAAGAAAAACGGAAGAGGCGCCCACGATCGTGTTCGAGTGCGCGTGAAGCTCTTCCTCATAAGAGTTTAGGCGACTCACTTTCAACTAAATTCTGAAGTGGACATCTGAACCGCGTGATTCAATATGCACCACCGTCTGGGAAACCTAGACCTCAGGCGAACTATCACTTTGGTCTTGAGTCTATCTCTTCGTGCTAGCAGCGGTTCGTGTTGGCAGCAGACTGGTGATGATAAACTGCGGCACTCTCGGAGGTTTGCATGAAGCATCTTGTACGTGTGTGGTTCGCAGTGCTCTCGCTCGTCGTTACTTCAACCGCTCTGGCTCAATACAACGAAGAGTCATTTTCTGCGATGCAATGGCGTCTGGTCGGACCGCATCGCGCCGGGCGCGTGACCACCGTCGCCGGAATTCCAGGGCGTCCTGCGGTCTATTACTTCGGCACGCCGGGTGGTGGAGTATGGAAAACAATAAACGGCGGACGCGTCTGGAAGCCAATTTTCGACGCCGCTCACGTCGCCTCGATTGGAGCATTGGCCCTCGCACCCTCGAATCCAGATATTGTTTACGTCGGCACCGGCGAAGAAACTGTCGGCAACGGCATTTACAAATCCACCGATGCCGGCAAGACCTGGAATCACATCGGCCTCGACGATACGCGTTACATTTCGGGCATTATCGTCGATCCCAAAGATCCGAATGTGGTTCTGGTTTCGGCTCGCGATTATTTTGTCTCGGGCCCGGCCCGCGGCATATTCAAAACTACGAACGGCGGTAAGACCTGGAAGAAGGTTTTCTTTAAGGACGACAAAACCAGCGTAGTAGATCTCGAAGTCGCGCCTGACGATTCGCGAACACTCTATGCGGCGACGTACAACCTGCAGATCGATCCGGCTAATCGTCGCGCGCCGGGATCGGAATCCCTGATTTTCAAATCAACGGACGCGGGCGAGTCCTGGCAGCAATTGAGCGCAGCAGGTTTACCGGCCACCGGCCGCGGCACAATCGGGTTGGCCGTAGCACCGACGACCAAAGGCAGTCGCGTCTATGCGATTATCAACTCCGGCTTTTTCCGTTCAGACGATGGCGGTGCGAACTGGAGTCGCAGCACGAGCGATCCACGCATCACCGGCAGCACCTT
>DATISD010000491.1:0-8602 GCA_035469005.1 Pyrinomonadaceae bacterium
ATTTCGAAAATCTCCATAGCGAGCTGATAGGCTGCTTTATAGACTGTCAGATCTTTTGCGGAGTTGATTTGCAGTGGGAGACCTCTGATTATCTGATTATCCGATTTTCTGACCTCTGACCTCTGACCTCTTCTTCAGATCACTTTATACTCCGAATCCACATCTTCATCTGAAAACGCCACGCGGTAATTCTTTGACTGGACCTGCTTGGTGATCAGCAGATCATCTTTGGTCTTCAAAAGGTCAGCCCGATTGTAAACTGACAGTTCAAAGTTGTAGCCATGAGTAATCGCATCCTTCGGACAAGCTTCGACGCAGAAGCCACAGAAAATGCATCGTCCATAATCGATGTTATAGACCTTCGCGAACCGCTCATCGACGCCGGTCCGCTCAGTCGCGGGGCGCGGATCGTCGGCAGCTTCGATATAAATGCACTCAGACGGACAGGCGGCTGCGCAGAGAAAACAGGCGACGCACTTTTCGCGCCCCAGCTCGTCAACGTGCAGCAGATGCTGGCCGCGATATCGCGGCTGGACGGTCACCGGTTCGTCCGGATACTCGACTGTCTGTTTGCGCTTGGGAATGTAGGACAGCGTGACGCTCATCCCCTGGATGATGGAGCGCGTTGAATCGATTACTTCTGAAATCAAAGACATAATTTTCTTATTCTACACGACCACCCCGTGACACGCAGCCGCCGGCAATTCGCAATTACTTCACGCCGCTCATGAAAATCGCCGCGCCGTAAATCACAATAATGATGGCCAGCAGCAAAAAATAAGCTGACCCGGTCGCGATTCCTACGATGGCAAACGGCTTTCCGCCTGCCTCGTCCGGCTTGTTCTTAATCTGAATCAACTGATAGACACCCAGCCCGATCGCTACGGGAGCTGATATGACGCCCAGATAACAACACCACCCAATCGTGACCGAGAAAATGCCGCAAATCATAGACGCGATCGCGATTCCCTGCTTCGGTCCCTGCACATACGGCGGGGGCGGGGGCGGCTGCCAGCCCGGCTGCATTTGCTGGCCCGGCTGAAACTGGCCCAACCCGAGTCCTCCAGAAGGCGGTGCCGGAGGCGGAACCGGTTGGGGCTGAAACTGCCCGGAACCCAACCCCCCTGACGGCTGCTTCCATTCGCCTGGGGGCGGAGGAGCCGGGGCGAGAATTGTTGGCAGGGGCTCGTCTCTCTTCGCCGGCGGTTCGTCAATTAGTGTGGTGCCGTCCTGGGTACAAAAGGCCAGCCAGTCTTCCTCGAATGTGCGGTTGCAAGTTGGGCAGCGTTTCATAGTAGTTGTCAGTAGTCAGTAGTCGTTTGGTCAGTTGTAAGTTTCGTCGCCGTCAAATTGCGCGTTGTTAGTTAATTGCAACTGACTACTGACAACGGACAACTGACGATCTTCAAACCAATTCCAGCTTACTAAAAAAGTACGCGATCTCGATCGCGGCGTTCTCGTCAGAATCAGAACCGTGCGTAGCGTTCTCGCCGACTGACCCGCCGAACTCTTTGCGGATTGTGCCTTCATCGGCTTTTGCCGGATCGGTCGCGCCCATCAAGTCACGCCAGGCCTTCACCGCGCCTTCCTTCTCCAGTACCATCACGACGCAAGGTCCGCTCGACATGAATTCGGTCAAGCCTTCGTAGAACGGTTTGCCGCGATGAACTTCGTAAAAACCTTCGGCCTGTTTGCGCGTCTGATGAATCATCTTCAACGCGCGAATGCGAAAGCCGCCGGCGATGATTCGATCGATGATTTTTCCCGTGTGGCCCGCGCCCACGGCGTCGGGCTTGATAATTGCGAATGTTTGATTATCTGATCGTTCTCCCATCTGACTCCTGATTTTTAATGGTCAATACTAGTTTCCGAGAGCTTGCTTCATCGCCGAGCCAATATCAGCCGGCGACTTCACCACGTGAATTCCGGCCGCCGACAAAGCCGTCATCTTTTCCGCTGCCGTTCCCTTCCCGCCGGCAATGATCGCGCCCGCGTGGCCCATGCGACGTCCCGGTGGCGCGGTCTGTCCGGCGATGAATGCCACGATTGGTTTCGTCACATTCTCTTTGGCGAAGGCCGCAGCTTCTTCTTCGGCGGTGCCACCAATCTCGCCAATCATCACGATGCCATCGGTTTCTTCGTCGGCCTGAAAGAGTCTTAAGGCGTCAACGTGAGATGTGCCCACGATCGGATCGCCGCCGATGCCGACCGCCGAAGATTGGCCCAGCCCGAGTGAAGTCAACTGCCCCACCGCCTCATAGGTCAACGTCCCGGAACGCGAGACAACACCGATGCGGCCCTCCTTATGAATATGGCCCGGCATGATCCCAATCTTGCATTTGCCGGGGCTAATGATTCCCGGACAGTTTGGGCCGATCAGGCGCGTCGCCTTGTCGCTCAGGTACTCCTTCACTTTCACCATGTCGAGTGCGGGAATGCCTTCAGTGATGCAGACGACGACTGCAATGCCTGCATCGGCGGCTTCCATGATCGCGTCCGCGGCAAAAGCGGGCGGCACGTAAATTACCGAGGCGTTCGCGCCGGCTTCTTTCACCGCATCGGCAACAGTATTAAAAACGGGAATGCCTTCGTGTTTCGTGCCACCTTTACCGGGTGTTACGCCACCGACGACATTCGTTCCATACTCAACCATCTGCTTCGTATGAAACGTGCCTTCTTTGCCGGTGATGCCCTGCACGACGAGGCGCGTCTTCTTATCAACGAGAATGCTCATCTATTCGGTTCTGAATCCTGATTTTTGGATTGCTGGGTTTGAAAAGCACCGCGAAGTATAGCAATCGACTTGGTGCGCGCAAAATGCTCAATCGAGGTGAAACCTTTTGCGAACGTGGTTCACTAACTCATGAGTACGAATTGTGAAAATGAGAATCGCAATCTGAATTTGCGGGAACCACCACTTCACTGAGGCGTATTACTTTTCAAATGAAAGAGCCCCGCTGCTACTGGAATAGCAGCGAGGCTGATTGACAACACAGGTTTGGTCGCCGCAAAGCGCTCAAAGATGCGTCATCGTCCGCCCGCATCTTAGCCCAAACGGCAATCAACCTTCAATAAACCAATCGCAGGAGCCCCGGGTTACCCGACGGGAGCGCAAGCGTCCTGGCTTGCGATGGCATTCGCGACCGAAGTGGTCGCGCTCCGGTCAACAGATGGTCCTCGACTGGAGCGCAGTCCTCGCTTCGGCGAGCGTTGCGACTGAAATGGTCGCGCTCCGGTCAACATTTTCTACAGGGAGGTGCTTCGATGCGTTACAGTCGGTTTGGCGTTACTACTCTTATTATCCTCATTTCTTCGATAGCTGGACAAGCGCAAACGCCTGCGGCCGCACAGAAATACTTTCAACAGGGAGTGAAAAACTTCGCGGAAGGAAATCTTGGAGTGGCGTTTGAAAATTACAGCCGCGCAATTGAGATCAGTTCACGGCTCGACTCTCGCAAACAACCGTCATCGGATCTCCTGCAGGCGAACAGTCTCACTTCCAGTGAGGCGGAGCGAGTTACCGTCATCGATCCATTTACCGCTGTGGCTTATACAAATCGCGGCATCGTCCGCTTACGGCAACATGACGTTGATGGAGCAATTGCTGACTTCAACGCGGCAATCCGCATCAGCCCCAGACTGGCAGAGGCATATCTCGGGCGAGGAATGGCCTTGCGGGCGAAAGGCGATCAAGAGAAAGCGATGGCCGATCTTGACCGGGCGCTTGCGATCAAGGATCGGCTGATTGAGGCTTACATTGATCGGGCCGACCTGCGGATGGAAAAAGATATCGAGGGGGCCATAAAGGATCTTAACCAGGCCCTGGAAATTAATCCTCGCGTCGCCGAAATACACTATTTGCT
The DNA here is from genome assembly GCA_035469005.1 of Pyrinomonadaceae bacterium. Lineage (GTDB taxonomy): Bacteria > Acidobacteriota > Blastocatellia > Pyrinomonadales > Pyrinomonadaceae > UBA11740. Next base: position 3,864 of record DATISD010000491.1, read on the forward strand.
TGGCTATGTGAGCTTGTCCAAAAAGGAATTGAGCGATGCCATAGCGCATTTCGATCGAGCGATTGAGCTCAAACCCGAGATGGCCTCGTCGCATCAAGGCCGAGGCACTGCTCGCATGGGACTTCGCGATTTCGATGGAGCGATTGAGGACTTCACTCGCGCCCTCGAGCTTAATCCGGAAATGCCGACTTCCTACATGAACCGCGGGCTGGCACTGTTGATGAAACATCAAGATGTGCTCGCTCAGAAAGACTTTGACGAGTGTCTGGCGCTTAGCCCGTCGCTGAAAGCGGAGTTGGAAAAACGGATCAAATTGGCAAAGGAGTTGCGGTCAACCGAGCCTTGAACGGTTAGCGCCGGTACGCACGCCTCCGGCGTGCCAGGAGCGACAAGCGTCGAAGCGCGCCAGGAGCAATGGACGCCTCAGGCGTATGGGAAGCGATGCACGCCAGAGGCGTGCGTACCTTTAGGCGAGCTCAACCTTCTCGCCATACTGAGGGACTTCGATTGCCCAGCCAAAACGTTCGCGAATTCGACTAGCCAGTGCTTCGGCGGCTTCGGGTTCACCGTGCGTGATGAAAGCTCTTTTCGGCGGCGCGGGCATGCCTTCCAGCCAACGAACAACTTCTTTCCAATCAGCGTGAGCTGAGAAGCCGCCAATCTTTTCCAGCTTGCAGCGTACCGGCACCCATTGGCCAAGGATCTTTACCTGTTTTTCGCCATCGGCAACTCTGCGGCCCGTTGTGCCCGCAGCCTGATAACCAACAAACACGACCGTGGCATTTTCGTCAGGTAACAGACGCAGCGCATGATGCAGAATTCGCCCGCCGTTCATCATGCCTGAGGCCGCGATGATGATACGGGCGCCTTCCATGGCGTTTATCTTCTTGGAATCCTGACGCGTTGAGCACGCCAGCATCGAATGCGTCCGCAACGGAGTCGGGTTAGTCTTTAATGCTGTCGCGTACTCTTCGTCCTGCTCTTCCGTCCGCCGCGCATACGCTTGAGTCGCCGCGGCAGCCATGGGCGAATCTACACAAACCGGCAGCACCGGAATGCGCTTTTCATTTTCCAGTTCGCGGATGAGGTAAACGATTTCCTGCACGCGGCCCACGGCGAACGCTGGTATCAGAATCGCGCTTCCCTGCGCGGCGGCATCCTTGATGATGCGCTCCAGGGCATCCTTCGGACGTTCGACATCGTGCAGACGGTTGCCGTAAGTCGATTCAACGACGAGGTAGTCACAAGCCGGGGGCGTCTCAGGATCACGAATTATTGGTTGATCGTACTTCCCCAGATCTCCCGAAAAAAGAACGCTTCGAGTTTCCGCGCCTTCGACATGAACCAGAACGTGGTTTGATCCCAGAATGTGACCGGCGATGCGAAACTCGGCGGTGAAACCCTTAACGACCCGAAACTGCTGGCCGCTGTTGGGAACTACTTGCAGCAGCTTAAGCGCCTCTCGCGCATCTTGTTCGGTGTAGAGCGGCAACGCCGGCATGTGCTTGGTTATCTTGTGACGGTTGCGATAGTCGGCTTCTTCTTCCTGCAACCGCGCAGCATCGGGTAAGAGTATCTTCATCAACTCAGCCGTGCCGCGCGAACAATAAACCGGCCCGCGAAATCCATGTCGCACAAAGCGCGGTAAGTAACCGGTATGGTCGATGTGCGCGTGTGTGATGATCACTGCATTAACTGACGCCGCATTGAACGGAGGCTCTTGCCAGTTCCGCAGACGCAGTTCTTTTAACCCCTGAAACAAGCCACAATCGATGAGCACCCGACCATGCTCTGACTCGATTAAATACTTCGATCCGGTGACTGTGCCGGCTGCACCCCAGAAGGAAAGTGTTGACATGCGCGCGATGTTAACTGATTGGGCGAGGTCAGCAAAAGGAGCGGAGTTATTTCGTCAGTACAAGGTACGCACGCCTCTGGCGTGCTTCGCTCCCAGAGCACGCCGGAGGCGTGGCGTACCCAGGCGCCCTTGAATTACTCAGGATGCATTACTTAAATTCCTGACTTTTCAGAACTAACTTGCTCGCTTATGATTGCCGTGGAAAGGTCTCAGGAACGAATCAATGAAGAATCTTATTCGCACACCCTTCTTAGCGCTATTAGTCTTTTCTCTGCTTTTGACCGCGGCAACGCAGCGCAGCGGCGCAGTGACCTCAAGAGACTCGGCACTTACGACCGCATCAGTCCAATACGACGATCCTTATGCCGATTTTCGAACTGCTCATTATTCGAATGCCGGATTGTTGAGTGAGCGCGACGAGCTTAAGCTGGGCGCCCAGCTCCATCGCGAGGTCACTAAGAAATACAACCTAACCGACGCTGGGCTGGCCCGAGTCGATCGCCTGGGGCAACGTTGCGCGCGTGCCAGCCTGCGCTCGAACCTGACCTACAAATTTCATGTGATCCAGAACCGCGAAATCAATGGCTTCTCGCTCCCGGGTGGTCATATCTACATCACCACGGCTCTCATTAGGATGGCCAATGATGATGAACTCGGCGGCGTGCTGTGTCACGAAGTGGGCCACTTAGCCGCTCGCCACAGTTTGAAGACGCTGAAAAAGTCCAAAGAGTACGATGACATTGCGAACTCTCTCGGCGAACTCACCGGCGTCGCCGGCAGTATTGCCCGGGATTTAGGGGTGGCCCTGGGCAAAATGGGCGGCGCCCTGATGCTGACAGTTCACACGCGCGATGAAGAACGCGAAGCCGACTTTCTCGGCGTGCGGTCCATGCCGGGCGCGGGCTTGGATCCGCAGGGCATGATCACAATGTTTCAGAAGCTGCAAAGGATTGAGGAGCGCGATTCTGATCTCTTAGGTTCGTTGTTTTCAGATCATCCGGACGCGCAGGAGCGGATCGATAACACGCGATACGAGATTGCGCGCATGAAGAGGCGATAAAGAGTAAGCCACGAAAAGGCACAAAAAGGTAATTTATCATCGCTTGCCGAAAACTCTTGGTGCCTTTTTGGCTTGATTTAGCTCTACATCGTAGATTGCGTGGATGAGGAAAAGGCGACCAGCCGTCACTTTGAAAATGACAGCCTGAGCTGTTCATAGGTCGCTGACAACGAATCGATCTGAGCCTCATACTTGTGCAGATTGGTGGAGCCCGCGAAGGCTCCTGCAACCTTGTCATCCAACAGATCGAGGGCCGCTGTCCATTGTTTCCAGGCAGGGTTCGTGTGTAATTTTCCGCCGTACATGCGATCGAATTCGGCGACCAAATAATGTTGCGTGCGATTGATCGTGAATTGGCCATCGGCATCGGCGGCGAATATCGCGAATGGAACGATCATGTCTTCGGTGATTGGATTAAGAGTTGATCTCTTGCCAAACCAGACGCGACCCTTCATCCATTCTTCCGTTCCAACTAACCCGCTCGAAGGATCCGCCGGGAACCATTCGTTCGCGGTTGAATCGTAAAGTTCCAGCCACACATGATCGTTGTGATGCCTGCCGAAAACCGAATAACTATTTCCCTTTTCTTTGACCATTGCATGAGCTCGATCACCACGCTCAGGCGTGTTTGTATAGATGTTGACTTCGTGCACCCGGCGCAGCTGAATGTTTAGCTCTTTCATCGCCGCGAGCGCGACCATCGCGAGTTCGTTGCAGTTCCCACCTTGCCGCTCAACGATTTCCGGCACAGTACGCTTCTGATAATCGGTGGCTTTCCATTCAAAGTTTTGCGCCAGCCAACGCACGATCGCTTGCGCTCGGCCGACTTCAGAAGTGGCGCCTTTGGAGACTTGCTGTGCGAAGGCTTTCAGATCGGTTCGGGCAAGGCCATAGAGTTCCTGGTCACGCACCGTACGCGTCTTCTGCGGCGCCGCCACCGCCCCGCAAGCCAGCAACGTAATCAGTATCGTAACGAGCTTTCTAATTAGATTGCTTTCCGTAAGGCTTTGCACCAAAAATCTTGCCAAAACGAATGAACGACGTTTACAGAACCGCGAGCGGTAGCGAGCGGGATAAAGCTGGACGACGGCTGTTTGGTGATCTCGGTTCGGGCGCATGGATAAATCCTGTTCGTAAAGAAAGTCACGTCTTGATCCCGCTCGCTACCGCTTGCGGTTCTGTACTGATCAGAAGCCCGACCGCAAGGGAAGGATAATCTCGCTTGATCTGCCCTTGCTTACGCGGGGGCTTCTGACACGCGCACCGAAAAATACTATCAAAGCGGGAATCAGCAAACCGAGATTGCGGAGCGCAGTCTTCACCCCTAACTGACTGCCGATTATGTTTCCGAAGCACCCACACTCGAGCGCCTCGCCGTGCAGAACGTAAACGTAGTAGAGCGCAAAACCGCTGAACCCGATTAGCAGTAGCGCCGCGGCCACCGCGCCTATCCTCATCGTCCGCGGAACGATCAGCAACGCTGCGACAATCACCTCAATGACGATAACTCCGATTGTGACCGGCCACTGCCAACGTTCGTAGTTCAGCTGCATTGAGCTTAAGAGTTCAGCAACCTTGCTAACGAATTCTCTGAGAATCCAAAGCTTCGCGCCGGCGGTGAAGAGAAACAGAGCGGCGAGACCGAAGCGGCATACGTGGACAACTATTGCGAGTATTTTTCTCAAACTACGACTCACCTGTTCTTCGCTCGGTTAGGAGCGAGATATTTATAGAACACGCTGATTCAAGGTTATGCGGCGAGAAGCGGACATGCCTGCATCTCCGCTTCTCGCTGCATCTGTGACGACAATTTCTATAAAT
>DATISD010000492.1:0-3659 GCA_035469005.1 Pyrinomonadaceae bacterium
GCACTCCTCTGGAGTGCCAGCACGCCAGTAGCGTGGCGGAAATGAAGCACGCCGGAGGCGTGCGCGCCGAGTAAACCAAATGTTTAGAAGAAAGAAAAAGGAAGAGCAGACGGACACGCCGCCCGCGATTGAAGCGAGCGAGAGTCCCGCGACTGAAGCATCCGCATCGCCGGCTGAAGTGAGCGCCGTGGAACCGGTCGCCGCGGCGCCGGAATCTCAGCCGGCTGCCGAAACGTCCGCAGCCCCTCAGGCGAGCGCGGCATCTGCTGATAGTACGGCCAAAGGTCGCCGCGGAAACCGCGTGCAGAAGGTGGGCACGGTTTCGTCGGACAAGATGCAGAAGACGGTCGTCGTGCGCGTCGATAGACTGGTCTTGCATCCCAAGTATCGACGTTACGTGAGGCGAACTTCGAAATTCATGGCGCATGACGATTTGGGAGCGACAACCGGCGATCGAGTGCGCATCGTTGAGACACGGCCGCTTTCGACCAGAAAGCGCTGGCGTGTAGTTGAAATTGTGCAGAAGGCAGCGAAGTAAAGACATTGCCAATTGCCGATTTTCGATTGCCGATTGGCGGCACGCGAAAAAGGGGCAGTTTTGACAACATGAGCCGATGTCAACGGCAAATTGGCAATCGGCAATTGGAAATCGACAATGATACAGATGCAGACCTCGCTTGAGGTCGCTGACAATTCGGGAGCGCGACGGGTCGAGATGATTATGGGCATCGGCGGCTCGACCGGTGCGATTGCCAGTCTCGGCGATCGAATCAAAGTCACGGTGAAGGAAGCTTCGCCCGACGGCGCGATCAAAAAAGGTACCGTGCAGGACGCAGTGATTGTCCGGACGCGCAAAGAAGTCCGCCGACGCGACGGCACCTACATTCGTTTTGATCAAAATGCCGCCGTGCTGATTAAAGAGGACGGAACGCCGATTGGGACGCGCGTGTTCGGTCCGGTGGCGCGCGAGCTGCGCGACAAGAATTACATGAAGATTGTTTCGTTGGCGCCGGAAGTAATTTAGCAGCGCAATTTCGGTTCGGGATTGCGGCGGAGTTCAAAAGTGAAGGCAAGGAAAAGAGCAAAACTTAAGAAGAACGACCAGGTGGTCCTCGTCGCCGGGCGCGACAAGGGAAAGCGTGGCCGCGTGCTGGCGGTCGCTCCGACGCGGGGCAAGGTGAAGATCGAAGGCGCCGGGATGATCAAGCGACATCAGAAACCGGCCGGCAATCGCGGCGGCGGTATTATCGACAAGGAATCATGGATCGATATTTCGAACGTCCAGATTGTCGATCCGCAGTCCGGCAAGGGTTCGCGCGTAGGTTACAAAATCGACGGCGATGGAACAAAATTCAGAGTGGCCACCGCGAGTGGACACTCAATCGAAAAATGAATCAATGAATCATTGAGTCATTGAATCAATTACTTATATGGCAAGACTGAAAGAGCGTTATCAGAAAGAGGTTGCACCGGCAATCGCCCGCGAGTTCGGGATTGAGAACCCGATGGCGATTCCGCGCCTGGACAAGATCGTCCTCAACATGGGAATGGGTGAGGCGATTGCGAACGCCAAAGTTCTGGATGCTGCGGTGGAAGAGTTGAAAGCGATCGCCGGGCAGAAGCCCGTGATCACTCGGGCCAAGAAGTCGATCGCGAGTTTCAAGCTGCGGCAGGGGATGCCGATCGGTGCGATGGTGACGCTGCGCGGCGAACAGATGTACGAGTTCTTTGATCGCCTGGTGTCGATTGCCTTGCCGCGCGTGCGAGATTTTCGCGGCGTCTCCCCAAAAGCGTTCGATGGGCGCGGCAACTATACAATCGGAATTCGCGAGCAGTTGATCTTTCCGGAGATCGATTTCAATAAGGTCGACAAGCTGCGCGGGATGAATATCTCGATTGTGACGACCGCGCGTGACGACGACCAGGCGCGTTCACTTTTTAAGGCGTTGGGGATGCCGTTCAGGGCTTAGAAATTTCAAATTTGAGATCTCAGATCTGAGATCAAGATTGTTATGGCAAAAAAATCACTAATCGCGAAAGCTAATCGCAAGCCGAAATTTTCGTCGCGCGCGTATACGCGTTGCCGGCGATGCGGCCGTCCGCGCGCATACCTGCGCAAGTTTCACTTGTGCCGAATCTGCTTTCGTGAGTTGGCGCTGGCGGGTCAGATCCCGGGCGTCGTGAAATCTAGTTGGTAAAAGCATTGCCGATTTTCGATTGCCGATTTCCAATTGGTGTTTTCAATCGGCAATCGGCAATTGGCAATCGAAGATGGAGTTTAAGGAATGACTGATCCTATTGCCGACATGTTGGCGCGAATTCGGAATGCGGTCTCGGCCAAGCATTCTCGTGTCGATATCCCGGCGTCAAAGTTGAAGCTGGAAATCGCGCGCATCCTGAAAGAGGAAGGCTATATCAATAACTTTGTCATCAAAGGCGAAGGCGCAAAGAAGTCGGTGCGCATCTTCCTGCGCTACGATGCGCGCGGCACTTCCTCGATTACGCATCTGGCGCGAGTGTCGCGTCCCGGTCGCAGAGTTTACGTCGGCTCGCATGAGATCCCTCGAGTGCTTGGCGGCTACGGCATCAATATCGTTTCGACTTCGCGTGGGCTGATGAGCGGCAAGACGGCGCGGAAGGAAAACGTCGGCGGAGAATTGTTGGCGGAAGTCTATTAGGAAATTGGATCATTGATTCATTGGTTCATTGAATCAATGTTTCAATGAATAAATGAATCAATAACGCTATGTCTCGCATTGGTAAGAAACCGATAACGATCCCGAAGGGCGTCACCGTTAACATTAAGAGCGGCGAGCTCGAAGTTAAAGGCACGAAGGGTGTCCTCAAGACGCCGATTCCCGAAGGAATCACTTTCAAAGTCGAAGCCGAAACCTTGATTGCCGAGCGCAGCTCGAAGGATTTGGCCGCTCTGCATGGCCTGGCACGCGCTCTGGCTAACAACGCCATTACGGGCGTGACTGAGGGCTTCTCGCGTCAGATGGATGTCGTTGGGGTGGGCTACAAGGCGGACATCCAGGGCCGAAAGATCGTGTTTGCGCTGGGCTATTCGCACCCGATCGAGTTTCCTTTGCCGGAAGGCATTGAAGCGAAGGCCGAGCGTCTGACGACCAAGGGCAGCATTCAGCAGTATCAGACGACTTTGACGATTTCCGGCATCGACAAGCAGAAGCTGGGCCAGGTTTGCGCTGAGATGCACAAGCTGCGCAAGCCCGACGCCTACAAGGGTAAGGGCGTCCGCTATGCCGACGTGCAGTTGAAGTTGAAGCCCGGCAAGACAGGTAAATAGCATTCGAATTTTTGGTTGCCGATTTCCAATTGAATGAATCTAAAAACGTTGAAATCGGCAATTGGAAATTGGCAATCGGCAATGAGTTAGAAAATGGCTAATTTAAGAAGAGCAGAGATTCGCAGCGCGATTCATGCGCGAATTCGCCGGAAGGTGCGCGGCACCACAGAGCGCCCGAGGCTCGCGGTCTATCGCAGTTTGAATCACATCTACGCCCAACTTATCGATGACCAGAAGGCGCAAACCATCGCCTCGGCTTCGACCACCGAAAAAAGTCTGGGATTGAAGACCGGTGGGAATATTGAAGCCGCGAAAAAGATTGGGCAGGCGATTGCTGAGCGAGCATTGGCTG
>DATISD010000493.1:0-2314 GCA_035469005.1 Pyrinomonadaceae bacterium
ACAGCCCGCCGTTGCCGGTATCGACGAGGGAATGAATGGCCTCAGAAAGCATGGCCGAGCTGCCGGTAAAAGCCGCGGCAGTAAATTTGGTAACAGCAATGGCCAGATTACCAGCGATGGCCGCGATAACCGCGGTTCGGGATTCGCTCTTCACGAACCAAACATAACAAATCAGTCGGCGGGAGAGAAAACCTCACCCGATCTTAACGAAGAAGAGTCGATCAAATTGAGGGGCTAAGTTACAGAACCGCGAGCGGTAGCGAGCGGGATAAGGCCCAACCCGAGCTTCCGCCAGAGCAGTTCCCCATGTTTTGGGATGAAAGAACGTAGCCTCTTGATCCCGCTCGCTACCACTCGCGGTTCTGTACCGGGCGAACGTTGAACTTCGAGGTGATTTTGCGCAAGCACCTTCAGCGAGATTTCCCAGATGGCAGGAGTTGCCTAGGGTCCGAAACGGCCGCGGTACTCACCCGAACTAATGAACGCTTTCACCATTTCCGCGGCGCGATAGTCGCCGCCAAATTGATTTAGCTTCGCGAGCCAGAAATCAAAGCCGGCGAAATTATTGTCCGGCGCATCATCCGGATTGCGACGCAGGTAACCGAAGTATTGCATTAGAACGAAAGCTCGATTGAATTCCGCGTCGCGGAGCTTCTGACTTTCGGCAACCTTGCGCAGAATACTCCCGCGGGTCTCTAAGCCGGCCATCAAGCCATTACTCAATTTGAAGAATTCCTCGAAGGTCAGCACAAAGCCGGCTTGCACCTGCAGTTTGTCGACATAAGCGGCCGCACTTAACGTCTCGGGGTAGTTCGCCAGGAATTCCGGCCGATAGACAAAGTCGTTGGTGAAATTGACGGTGTTTGTTTCCAGTACCTGTTCCCAGCCATTGTTACCGACGATGACGCCTTGCCCGATCTGCTGCGTATCGCGAATGAACTCGCGATAGCGTGGCATCGCGCGTGGACGTTGGGACGTTTCCGGCAACGAAGCTTTGTAAAGCCTATAGACGAGAAAGCCGGTCGTTTGAAACTCAATTGAAAGAAAGAACGACGCCGAGGTATCGATGCGTTTGACCTCACGACATGGAGCCGAACTGCCGCACGACTCAATGTTATTGATCCAGAAAGCTTCGCCGCCGGCATCAGGCATTCGATTAAGAAAATCGTTGTAATGCTGGGGAACGTAGCTGCTTGAAATATCCACCAGGTTCGATGACCCTGCCAGATCGTTGTCGTGAATAACCAGCGCTGCGCTGTTACGCGGTCCGATGCCGGCGTTGCCGGTGGCGTTCAGCAAACCAAGAAAAGCATTTTCATTCGCTTCCGGAACCGAGTCGTCCGTGATCAGAACGTCGAATGTCTTTTTGGTTTCTCCCGGAGCGAAATGTAGAGTGCCCAGCGTCGTGGTGTAATCCGTTCGCTCGCTGGCCCCATTGTCGGAGATGAAATAGTCGACGGTCGCCGGGCTCGATACGTCGCCAATCCGAGTTACGTTGATTTGCGCCGCGCCCAGCCCTTCGAAGGCATCAAACTGCGGCGCCCCAAAATCGATGACGCTAGAGGTTTGCGCGCCACAAGGCGTGGCAGCGTCACTGCGCGCGCGCGGGTTCGGTGTTGCGAACGAAAAGTCTGCGAGGTTGTCATTGTTATCGGTGCAACCGCCGCCCACACGCAACAGCGCCTTGTCCTGCGGCGGCGCGAGCGTGACGGTTCCTTCGTAACAGATGGCGATGCCGTAACCGACGTAGTCGACAACGTTGCCCGTCAGGTCCGGGGCCGCCGGGCAATAGCCGAAGGGAAGCGTTTTGTCTTTCCCAAGCAGCACAATTTGCCCGCCCGTATCGCTGATAGGAATGGGATTAAGATTGATATCGGGAGTCGAAATGGGCTGGCCATTAGTTCCGCTACCGCCGAATTTGATGAGCAGGTGGCCTCCCGGACTTATGATGATGCCGTTAGGGTTAAAGAGTTTGATGCCGGTAGATGAAATCTGGATATTTGGCGGAGTCCCGGCAAAGTTCGAAATGTTCAGGCTCCACCCGCTCACATCAACGTCAACATTGCCTCGATTGAACAGTTCGATGTAGTCATTCTGGAAAGTGGCGCCGACTTCGCCTCCACGCGTATAAATCTGGCTAATACGGATGTTCGGATCGGCCGTCGTCTGGGCCACCAGAAGTGAAGAGAAGAGCAGCAGGCAAAAGATGGCTGCCAGAAATCTGGAACAGTTGGAGCTGTAATTCGTCATGTTAATTCACCGTGGAGGTCTAAATGCGTGTGGATCATCTTCAAAGCGCACAGGCTATTTCGGG
>DATISD010000494.1:0-1666 GCA_035469005.1 Pyrinomonadaceae bacterium
TTCGTCTGCTGCTTCTTTAACGACTTCCTGATCCTTCGCAATTTTTGTCCGCGATCTTCCGTGTACGGCAAGGTCGAGTTCTCGAGAACTGCAAATACCCAACGCTTCTCTTCCTGAACAAAGTTTCGATAAAGGAAAACGATTTTCTCTCCGAGGAATATTTCCTTCCGAAATCCTTTTTCGGCGCCATGATAGTACTCGATGGTTTGACCCTTGCGGAACGTGCCCTTAAACGGCTCGACCACTTCACCGACCAGATGCCAGTCCTCGTAACCGCCAATTGTTTTGACGATCTCGGCTTCGCGAACGCGAACATGCGCGACCACCGCGACGCGTCGATAATCACTCCGAAGATAAGACAAGGACGGCCACTCATCGTTGTCCTGGGCCCGGACAACCAGCGGCGCGCCAAGCAAAACAATAAAGCAAAGAATTATCGTTTGGATGCGCATGCTCTCTCCTTAATGGTCATCCTGCTGGGCGGACAAAAGTCAGGATCGCTTGCGCGGCGCGGCGCGAAGCCCCCGGCTCGCCAATCTTCCCCATCACTTCTCTCAGCTCCGCCCGCATCTGTGCGTTGCGCCTCGTCTCCAGCAACGAAATCAGTTCCTGCGCCAGAGTCTCTCCGGTAAAGTCGTCCTGCATTAATTCAGTTGCGAGTCGTCGTCCGGCGATCAGGTTAACCAGGCCATAATGTTCTGCGGTTATCAGACTGCCGAGTGTGCGCCAGTTCAATGCGGATTCCTTATAAACGATTACCGTTGGGATCCCCAAAAGCGCCGCTTCCAAAGTCGCCGTTCCGCTTGCAACCGCGGCGGCATCGGAAGCTGCCAGCGCCTCACGAGTTTGATGGTGAATCACGCTCAGTGATTCCCTGGAAGATTTTGCCAACGCGCTCGCGTTAATGATTTTCTTTGACTCCTCGATGTCGCGATTAGGCGCGACCACGATAACGAACTGGATGTCGGATCGCTCGCGTTGAATCACCCCCACCGCGTCGAGCATCGGTGGCAGAATCCGCACCACCTCTTTGTGACGGCTGCCGGGCAGCAAAGCGACGACGGGCCGAGCCGGATCGAGATTGTTGCGGCGGCAGAACTCTGTTCGATCGCATTGCGGGCGAACATTACCGGTCAGCGGATGACCTACATACTCGACATTCGCCATGCCGCGCGCGGCATACCACTGCTTCTCAAACGAAAGGATCGACAGCATCAAATCGACGTCCCGCTGAATGCTGCGAGCGCGATAAGAACGCCAGGCCCACACTTGCGGGCTGATGTAATAGATGACCGGCACGCCGCGACGATGAAGCCAACGCGCCAGGCGTAAATTGAAGTCGGGCCAATCGACGAGGACAGCGGCCTCGGGTTGTTTTTGTGCGGTCGCACGTTTTAGTTCTGTGAAAGCTTGCCAGAATTTTGGGAGCGCGCGTCCAATTTCCCACAGGCCCACGATCGATAATTCGTCAGCTTTAACGATAGATTCGACGCCCGCCTCACGCATCTGCGCTCCAGTTGAGCCGAAGAACTCAAACTCAGTTTCGGGTGCAACCTCGCGTAGCGCGCGCACGAGCGCCGCGGCGTGCGCATCACCCGAGGCTTCCCCGGCAACTATGAGAAGGCGAATTGTGTTCGGCCTGGACATCGATCATGTAACGAGGTCA
>DATISD010000495.1:0-2014 GCA_035469005.1 Pyrinomonadaceae bacterium
CGGTAGCGACCGGGTCTGATCTTCAAATCTATCAACAACGATTAAGCAGTTACCCGGTCGCTATCGCTCCCGGTACTGACCTCGCTATCGCTCCCGGTACTGACCTCATCCTTAGCACAGACTAAAGTCTGTGCCACTAAATCACTCGCGCTTCACTCCGCAGCTTCTCAGCCAATTCAACCGCGCCCTTTTTCGCATCGCCGCCGCCGAGGAACTGGGTCTGCTTTGATTTCTGTGGCAAATAAATTTTCTCAATCCGCTGGTGCGACGGTTTGTTGACGATCTCGGCCGAGGGCGTTACTTCCTTAATCTCTTTTTTCTTGGCCGCCATGATTCCCTTCAGGGTCGCATAGCGAATTTGGCTGATGCCCGATTGAATCGTCAGCAGGGCCGGTTTCGGCATCGTATACCATTGATACCAACCGCTTTCCAGTTCACGTTTTACCCGCAACTGTTCGCCAGTCGCGTCCACTTCGATCACGATGGTCGCGTGGGGCAAACCCATCAACTCTGCGAGAATGACGCCGGTTTGCGCGTACCCATAGTCGTCGGACTGCAACCCGGTCATGACCAGGTCGGCACTCTCTTCGCGAATGGCATCCGCAAGCACGCTGGCCGCGGCAAAAGGCGAGAGATGAACAACGTTATCGCCAACGACGTGAATTGCGCGATCAGCCCCGCGGGCCAGCGCATCTTTGATGACGCTCTTGGCGCGCTGAGGTCCCATTGAGACGACGACAACTTCGCCACCAACTTTCTCTTTGATGCGTAAGGCTTCTTCCAGCGCGTAACCATCCGACTCGTTTACTTCAAAGGACAGATCAGCTTCTTCGATCCAGGTCGAATCCTTGTTGATGCGCAGGATCGCGTCCTTGTTGGCGACCTGCTTCATAAGAACCAGAATTTTCATGATTGGTTCATTAAATCATTAGTTCATTGATTCATTCTTTCATTGGATCAATGAACCAATGAACAAATGAATCAATTAATCAATCACCCTCGTATCTCTTAAACAGAAGCGCCGCGTTCGTGCCGCCAAATCCAAAGCTGTTCGACAGCGCGTAATCTATTTTAGCCTGGCGCGCCTGGTTGGGTATGTAATCGAGATCACATTCCGGATCGGGCGTCTCGTAATTAATAGTCGGCAACAAAACATCACGTGAGATGGACAGGACTGAAAACACTGCTTCGACACCTCCAGCCGCACCCAGCAGATGACCCGTCATCGATTTCGTCGAGCTAATCGCCATCTTCTGGGCATGCTCTCCGAACGTTTTCTTGATGGCCATAGTCTCGAACTTGTCGTTGTAGGGCGTCGAGGTTCCATGCGCATTAATGTACTCGACTTGTTCCGGCTGTACCTTCGCGTCATTTAGCGCTTTTTGCATCACCCGGACGGCGCCTGAACCACTGTCATCAGGCATCGTGATATGAAACGCGTCGCCGGTCATACCGTATCCTACAATCTCGGCATAAATTCGCGCGCCACGTTGGCGTGCAAACTCCAACTCTTCCAGAATTACAATGCCGGCCCCTTCGCCAATCACAAATCCATCCCGTCCCAGATCGAAAGGACGCGAAGCATGTTTCGGATCGTTATTGCGGGTAGACAAAGCACGCAGCGCGGCAAACCCGGCGACACTCATCGGTGTGATGGCCGACTCTGCGCCGCCACAAATCATCGCGTCAGCATCGCCGCGCTGGATGATTTTGAAGCTGTCGCCAATGGCATGTGCGCCCGCGGAGCAGGCTGTGGCGGTGGCCGAGTTTGGGCCCTTGGCGTTGTGACGAATTGAAACCTGGCCGGACGCCAGATTAACGATTGCCGAAGGAATAAAGAACGGCGAGACGCGGCCGGGCCCATCTTTCAGGAGTTTTTCGTGCTCGCGCTCGATGGCCCAAAAGTCACCGATGCCGCTGCTTATATAAGTGCCGACACTCTCAGCGATGTCGTCGGTAATTTTCAGTCCGCTGTCGTTTACAGCTTCCTGCGAAGCAGCGACAGCATATTGAA
>DATISD010000496.1:0-3621 GCA_035469005.1 Pyrinomonadaceae bacterium
AAACCGATGGTGGTTTCTGTGCAGGATGCCAATGGCGCGACCCACAAGATTCTTTTGCCGCCGATTAGCTTTGGTTCGCAACGTTTCGACAATCGGACTCCGGTGAGCATAACGGACCGCAGAGACTGGTAATAGCAATGCGCAATCGAGTTTTACTTAGAGCAATCATTTTATTGATCCCGCTGTTCACCCTGACGGCAGGTATCGCTGCCGCACAGAGTGCCGAGCCGGCCACGACGGCAGGCGCACCATCGCCGGCGCAGGCACAAAATCCTGAAACAGAGAAGCTCTCACGCAAGCCAGCCCGACGCCCCGGTCGCGTTACCGTCGTTCGCAGTCAAACAACCGTTGCGCCACAAGTGGTGACGATCATTCATCGTCTGAGCGGCGTAAAAATACTTCGCCTTTTGTTGCGACAGTCAGTCGCAAACGGCGTCGTGGAAACAATCGACCCGGAAACCGTCAACAACGATGCGCACGCCAGCATCATTGCCGGTTGGGCCATGGACGATGGCAAGACAATCGCTGCCCGTCTGCCGCAGGCAGCGGCGGAGATCGAAATCAAGGAATTCGAAGGGCCGCCCGCAGATCAGAAGTCAGGTCTGTTCGCTACGAGTCCGTTTTCGTTTGTTCGCCCCGCGGTTGAGCCTGACCTGACAGTGGTAACTCGCGATGGCCGCACCTTGAAAGCTCGCTTAATCGGGCTGGATGCTGAAACCGGTTTGTCGGTAATGCAGGTGGCTGGCGTCCTGACGCCATTGCCGAAGCAATCGGCGATCATGTCGCTGGTGGAGGGACAAGCCCTCGAGATTTTCGCGCCGGAACCGGCCAGAGCCGAGGGCGAAGCTTCAACTTTCAATACTTTCGTAAGGATCGGAAGGATTGATGCGACGGTCTCGAAGCTCAACCAGGAGAGCTCAGGAGTGTTTAATAAGTTAATCTTGCGCGGCGCACAGTTCTCACCCGAAGCGGTTGGTGGCGTCGCTTGCGATGCGCAGGGAAATACCCTGGGAATCGTTGATTCGATCGATGGACACGACGCGAATATTGTTTCGGCAAAAATCGTTCGCGCGGCAACGCGCCGAGTGCTCGAGCGCCAGGCGAGCGTGCCCCGGCCGGTGTTAGGCGTGCGCGGGGAATTGGTGCAAGCGGCGCAACGCGCGGAATTTTTGGCGCACGGTTGGCGTGACGAGCAGCTGGACGATCTGATCAACGCGCAGATGGGTATTCTCCTGACCGGCGTGATGCCCAGAACGCCGGCCGCACTGGCCCGTTTGCAGGCCGGTGACGTGATCCTGCGGGTAAATCAGAATGAAATAAAAAGCACTGAACAGTTTTCGCGTCTGCTCGGCGAAGCCGGAAGCGGCGAACGCGTTGAATTCACGATCAAAAGACCTGATGCGGCGGCTCCTTTCTCAGTGCCGGTGACGCTCGGTGGCTCCTTTTCGCCAATGTTCGAATGGCGTTTTGAAATGCCTCGGATAAAGCCGCTGGGATTGCAGGCATTCGGGATCGAAACCATGGCGTTGACCCCGAGAGTTGCTGCGCAACTCGGAGCTGAAAGCGGATTAATCGTGGTCGCGGTCCGGACAGACAGCGCCGGCGCCGAAGCCGGCGTTCGCGAGGGCGACGTAATCGAATCGGTTGACGGAAGAATTGCGGACCGCGGAATTTGGACCAACTCTCAGCTCTTCACGCCTCAGAAGAAACATACGCTCGCAATCGTTCGCGCCCGGGAAAAGAAAAGAGTGGTGGTGGAAGTCAAAGGTAGTATTCCGGAATGACCGCATAGCGCGCAGGTCGCACTCTGCTCAATTAGAGTGGCGCAAACAACATCAAACAAGCCTCGTTAAATGGCACTGACCTGAACCTGATCTTAATCGGTGATTTGTTTTTACCGCGAAGCGGTTAAAACCTACAGCCCAGGGTTGCCGCCGCTGCAACCCTGGGGTATCGGATTTCAATTCGCCGCAACCCCGATGGGGTTGCGGTCTAATCCACGCGCTGATACCCAACGTAGCCGCGGAGCGGCAACGTTGGGCTGAAGGTCGCAACCGCTTCGCGGTAACTAAACCTCGGATCGCCTAACTAATCCTAGTTAGTCATCAGGTCACTGATCCAGCTCAAATCCGGCCTTCGTGAGATTTGTTGCAGGGTTCTAACGTTCAAGCTTGACTGCCGTTCAAATCAATTGATTTGAAAATTCATTTTCTGCGAGGCGCTGGATTTTCCCTGCCGATCGATCACTGTCACTTGCAGGACGTACGCTCCCGGTTGCAGGTCGTCCAGTCGGACGTCGGCCGCATATGGGACTCTACGCACGTCCACTCCCTCGGTGTTGATTTTGTGCAGCGGCGTTGTAATCACCGGTTCGTTATCACGAAAGACTTGGACCTGCACTGCCAGATCAGGAGCTGGAACTTTTGTGGCGCTGGTATTAACCGTGCTGGCGCCGGGCTGAACTTCCGACGGGGCCACGACTGAAGCTGTGGTGGCGTTATAGATGAAGGTCAGGAACCGCAAAAAAGATGAACGGGCGAAACGATGGTCTACATTAATGGCTACCTGCCTGATGGCCGCAGGCGCCTGTGGTTCCGTGGCATTAGGGTTAGCGGGTTCGACTTCCATTTCAGCCTTCTTTTCACCCACGATCAGACTGCTCATTCTCAGTTCTCTCGACTGAAGATCCGGAATCGTAATCCACTGATGCGCGCTACCGCGCGTGCCTTGCTTCAAGTCGAGAGCCGCCACGCGGACCTGATAGATACCCGGCTTCATCAGGGAAAAGTGGTTGTAGAAGAAATTATCCGGAAGCTGCGCCAGTCCACCCTTGATTGACGCCCGGACGGTTACACGCTTACTGAAAGTGCTGACGGATTTGCCCTGATCGTTCAGCACCAGCCCGGCGAAATCAAGAATTGCTGTAGGTACGTCTCCCTGGCGCTCAGTGGCCAGCGAATCGGTGGCAATCTTGATTGAGGTGGTCAGCGTGGCCCCGTATTGCGCGCTATCAAGAAATACCAGTGAGATCGAAACCGGCAAAGCTGTCAGCGGATAGACAGCGCGCAAGGCCCCGTTCAGTTCTTCAACCGGTGTCTTTCGCACCGCGGGCAGCTTTGCTGCTTTATCGCGTTTTGCCGCCTCATCTGATGATTCACCGAAACCGCGACGGAACCGAACGATCAGATCTGGACGGCCGGCGATACTTACCTCCAGCCGGCGGAACTTTGCGTTCCGCTGCTCGTCATTCTCCGGGCGCCAGGCCAACAGATAATAAACAGACGTCTCTTTTAGCGCGCTCGTGACTGCGGCGGATAACGAGTTGGTGTTGAAGGACGCTCGCCCGCCCGTGTCACTGGCCAACGCATTCAAGACATCCTGAGATGCTTTGACTTCGCCGATGGCCCCGCGCGTAAGCCGGCCCGACGGATCAGCCGGGACTGACGCGCTGGCATCGGGCAGTCCCGACGTCAACCCGCGCGCGTCAATCGAGTAGATCACTGTGCCGGCACGGGCGGCGGCACTGGTAATCAACTGCAGGCGATCGTAGTTATCTGAGTGATTGCGATCGAGAAAAAAGCCATCCGAGATAAAAAAGATCAGCTTCCGGCTCGGCAGCGT
>DATISD010000497.1:0-2122 GCA_035469005.1 Pyrinomonadaceae bacterium
TCTTAATCGGAGGATGCCCTCTTTCAATTCCACACCTTCCGCGCCATCGGGCAAACGCTTGACGAGCACCTTCCCTTTTCGGGCGGTCGTGCTTCTTGCCGAAGTATTATCTGATTCCCCGACTACCTGCCTTGATGGCGCCTGACGATTCGAGTTTTGGGCCCGACTGTTAGCATGGAAGATCGTCAACGCCGCGGTGATTAACATGAGCGGCACAAGCAGAAATAAGCAAAAGCGTTTCATGGACTCTATTCCTTCCTTGAATTATTGTCGGGTGTTGCCAAAGAGGGGGCCACCATTATGTTGCCAAGCCGGCTTTATCGCAAACCTGTGAAGCGCCCGCAAAGAATCGATCCTAGAAACCAACTGGTCTCTCCTTCACCACCTTGAACGCTTGTTCCAGCGCCACGCCGACCTGACCCAACAAGCCATCATCGAACAACCTTCCGAGAATCGTGATGCCGTGCGGTACGCGGCGCGATGGACTGAATTTCGGCAGAGGGTTTGCCGGATCGGGAGCCCAGTCACTGCGCGCTTCTGAGACTTCAACAAAGCCCGCCCGCATCGTCAGGGATGGATGACCTGTGAAGTTGGTGATCGTCAGTTGCTCATCGCGCAGCGAAGGTACGATTAGTAAGTCAACCTCTCTGAACACACGAGCCATCTCGAGCGCTACTTTGCGGCGCAAGCGATCGGCCTGGACAAAATCAACCGCTGAGAGAAATCGCGATTGGCGAAATAGGTTGGGCCAGGCGTCTTTGACCTGGACCTTCAGTTCTCGCAATTGATTATTCAGCGCCAGCTCTTCAAACGATGCAGCGCCTTCGGCAAACAGAATCGGCATGAGCGAAATGTAGGGCCAGTCGGGCAGCGTCACTTCCTGCAAACGCATGCCGAGCTTCTTCATCGTTTCCATCGCCGCGCGATCGACGTCGGTAGCGGGCGCTTCTTTCATCCACTGCGCGATGTAGCCGACTTTCAATCCTGCCACTGATGCATTCGCACTGAAGTCGAGACGGCTGGGTACACTCGAAGGATCGCCCAGGTCAGCGCCGCTGATCGCGTGAAGCACCAGGAGGGCGTCTTCGACTGAACGAGTCATTGGGCCAAGCTTGTCGAGTGACCAGCATAGAGTCATCGCGCCGGTGCGAGCGACGCGGCCGAACGTCGGGCGCAGGCCGGTGATGCCGCAGCGCATCGCCGGACTTACAATGCTGCCTCCGGTTTCGCTTCCAACTGAAAAAGCGACGAGCGCCGCGGCAGTCGCCGCGCCGGGACCGGCGCTCGATCCGGACGCGCCTTCCTCGAGCAGCCATGGGTTCATTGTCTGACCGCCAAACCAGATATCGTTTAGCGCGAGCGCGCCGAGCGAAAGTTTCGCTAGCAGGACCGCGCCTGCTTCATTCAACCGACGCACGACAAATGAATCCGCGGACGGAACTCGATTGCGAAATGGCTCAGCACCGTAAGTCGTCGGAATGTCTTTGGTATCGAGCAGGTCTTTGACGCCAAACGGGATGCCATGCAGCGGCCCGCGATATTTTCCGGCGGCGATTTCCGCGTCGGCCTGTTTCGCCCGAACAAGTGCATGGTCTTTGGTGAGAGTGATGATGGCGCGCAGCTTGGGATCGAAGCGTCCGATGCGTTTGAGATAAATAGTCGTGAGCCGTTCAGAAGTCAGCTTGCGTGACTCGATCCAACGAGAGAGTTGTGTCACTGGAGCGAACGCGATGTCGTCATCATTCGATGGAAGCGGAGCGATGGTCGCCCTCGATCTCACAAACTGATCTCGCAATGGCAAAGCAGGAATTCCCGGCAGCATAGGATTCCAAAGCGTCGCTGGCGCTTCAGTGTCTCTGATCGCAACTTTGCGCGGACCGGTGCGACGTTCGAGATATTGCGCCAGTGACGTACGCCACGTGTCAGCGGCTTGCTGACGCTCAGTATGCGTCATCGTCACCTGCATCAGCTTTTCGGCTTCCGCGAATGTCTGCGTCGTAACCGGCGGGCCAGAGCCAGGGCCAGTGCCAAATGTCGGCGGCGCGCCGGCAGTCGTTGGGGTTGGTGAAGGTGTTTGCGCAGTTAGCACTTGCTTCCAGGCAGCGGTGCCCACGAGCGCAGC
>DATISD010000498.1:0-2680 GCA_035469005.1 Pyrinomonadaceae bacterium
TCTCTCATCTGGAATTTGTATTTGGATTCCTACTTCTTAGTTCGCGCTGACCGACTCGAGACCAATCTTGTATTTCTTGATCTTGCTGTACAGCCGCGGCCGATAGATTCCCAGCATGTTCGCAGCCTTTTGTTTGTTGCCACCAGTGCGTTGCAGAGTGCGCTCAATGACAAACTTCTCGATATCCTCAAGCGTCATGTTGGGCGGAACGTCCCACGTCAAAGAAGGAGCAGCGGCGCTGGCGCTGCCATTGTCAAAGGGCAAATCAACCGGCTCAAGGCGCTCGCTCTTGGCGAGCAATACCGCCCGCTCGATCACGTTTTGCAGTTCGCGGACGTTGCCGGGCCAGGGATGCGAAAACAATCTTTGATAAGCCGACTGTGAGACACCGGCGATGGGCCGCTCGTATTTTTCGGCGTACAACTTGAGGAAGTGGTCGGTGAGCAACTGAATATCTTCCATGCGGTCCCGCAACGGTGGCACATGAATCGTAATGGTTGAGATTCGATAAAAGAGATCGTCGCGCAGCAGGCCCTCGCGAATGGCATCGGCAGGCATTCGATTAGTCGAAGTGATCAGGCGAAAGTCCACGGGATAGCTTTTCTCCGATCCAATTTTGCGGCACGTACGCTCCTGCAAGACACGCAGGAGTTTTGGTTGCAGCTCGATAGGCATTTCCGCGATTTCATCCAGCATGAGCGAGCCTCCGGCGGCGTGTTGCACCAAACCTTCTTTGTCCGCGTGGGCGCCCGTGAATGCTCCTTTGGCGTGCCCGAATAGTTCCGACTCAATCAGCTCTTTCGGAAGCGCAGCGCAGTTTACTTTGATGAAGGGCTTCTTGGCGCGCAGGGAATTATAGTGGATCGCGTTGGCGATTAACTCTTTGCCGGTGCCTGATTCGCCGACGATCAAAACGTTCGCGTCGGATTTCGCTACCGATTCTATCGTCTCGTAGATCGTCTGCATCGGTTTTGATGAGCCGATGATGTTGAAGTATTCGGCGCGAGTCGAAAGCTGCCGGCGCATGCTTTCGGTTTCCGCCATCAACTCGCGGCGCTCGAGAGCTTTCTCAGCCAGCGGCAACAACTCTTCAAAGTCAAAAGGTTTTTCGACGAAATAGAACGCTCCGGCTTTGGTCGCTTCCACCGCCGTTTGCACCGAGCCGTAACCCGTGACAACGATGACTTCGGTATTCGGCTTGGCGTCCTTCATGTGACGCAACAGAGTCAGGCCGTCCATGTCCGGCAGTTGCAGATCAGAAATCACCAGATGGTGGGCGCCGCCATCGAATAGATCGATCGCTTCGGCGCCGCTCGCGGCAGTATCAACCGCGTAACCTTCATCCATCAGATGTCGTCGCAACGAGTCGGTCATCATTGGCTCGTCATCGACTACCAGGATTCTAACGTCGTGGTGCTTGGATTTTGTCATGACTCGATAAACTCGTTTGGATTTGCCAAGGGCAGCCACGCGCGAATTTCGTCCGCATCGCATTTAACGCGTCCGCCGTGGGCTTCAATTATTTTTGCGGCCAGGGCAGTGTAAATCGTTCCACAGCCGTTCGAATTATTTAGCGCTTGATAACGCGATTTGAGCTTTCCTCCCCGCCATTCGCACCGAGCCTGATCGGCCTCGCGATGCACGTGAAGCGAGATAGTTTGTCCTGCTTTCGTCGAGACGCTGTTACGCACCTCGGTTGTGATAGCGTTGAATGCCTCCACCAAAAGAGCACCGTCAAACTCTCCGAACATCGCGGCATCCTCAATATGCAACGCGAGGGATGGCAGTTCCAGCCCTCCGCTGTCCCGGTTGGGCACCTCAGCCACGCTCAGAATGATTTTTCGCAGGTCTGTATGCCGACTTCGCCGTAATTCCAAAGGTTGTGCGAAACGTACCAGCGCCGTCATTTCCCGCGCGGCGTTGTCCAACCCCGCGATCAGTTTCGCCACTATTTCCTGTTCCTCCGTCGCTTTATTTTGCGATTCAAGCCGTTTTCGCAGAAACGTGGCGTACAATTTGAGTCCGTTTAGCTGGTTCTTAAGATCATGAACGATTTGCAGCGTAGCATGACCTACTTCTTCTATCGCGGTTGAGCCCATCGCCTGTGCTGTTGCGTGTATCATCTGGAGAACTTCCGAATCGTAGGTGAAGAGCTGTACGAAATTGACCCGATTATTTCACCTTTCTGTGTCGCATTTCGATGCGGCATAATAACAAAAGAGCTGTGGCGTATGCTAGTGATGCGCCAATCGTGTTAGTTTGGATTGCCGCGAATAATCATGAAGAGCGAAAAGAAAGTTTTTCTAGTGGTCGAAGACTTCGAGGACAGCCGTTTTATGATGAGACGGTTGCTTGAGATGGCCGGATACCTGGTCCTGGAAGCCAGCGACGGTGAGCAGGCCGTGAAGATGGCTCTGGATGCACGACCCGCGCTGATCCTGATGGACCTCAGCCTCCCGAAACTGGATGGGTTGTCAGCCACCCGAGAAATTCGCAAAAACCGAGTCCTGCGCAAGGTGCCGATTGTCGCTGTATCGGCCCATGATTCGCCCCAAACGCGCGCCGAGGCGCTGGCCGCGGGCTGCAACGAGTATGTTACGAAGCCTATCGACTTCGATAATCTGAGCGCGCTGCTGGAGCGCTACGTCGCCAAGAGTCCTTCGAGGCAAACGGCTTGAAC
>DATISD010000499.1:0-2347 GCA_035469005.1 Pyrinomonadaceae bacterium
CAATGCGAAACGTTTCAGAGATTCAAATCGATTTTGACGCAACACAATCTGAAAGAACCTTCTATCGGAGTTTAATTACGGACGTTCGGAATCACCTGCCACGGCACGTCCGGCTTTCGATCACCGCACTCGCCTCCTGGTGTATGTATGACGACTGGCTTTCAGACCTCCCGGTTGATGAAGCCGTCCCGATGTTGTTCCGCATGGCGGGTGACGGAAAGCAAATCGCCAACCGTTTGGATGCCGGAGATGATTTCAACGCCAAACCCTGCCGGCAAAGTTACGGCGTTTCGTTGGACGAGCAACGTCCGAAGCTTTTCCCTTCTCGTAAGCTCTTCGTTTTCAACCCTGACGCATGGACTGAGAAGTCCGTGCGTGAAATCCTGGAGTCAAACCATGAATGAATCTCGCGCCAAGTCCTCCGGACGCAAAATGAGTCGTCAACTCAGGAAGTACACACTGGCGTTGATTGTGCTCGGCGTGATCGTGGCGGTTTCTTCCCTGCTTCCTAAACGTACTCAGGCATGCGGTCCCTTTTTTACCGATGCGATATTCGTCTTTTCTAAACATCCGGACTTTCCGCTCGAGAAGTTTGCGGCTGGCAAACTCGGCATCATCAGCGAATCGTGGGCCCGATCGTATTTGGTGGTTGCATATCGAAGTCTTTCCGGCAACCCGTTGAGCGACACCGAGGCCAAAGCAATCAAGAGTCTGTGGGACGATCGGCTCACCAATGCCTACGATTATTACGACGAGAGCTGGGTTAAGAACTGGAACGAGGTGCGCAAAGCAGCGGGTGCGACCACAGACGCGCAAGTGTCGGTCTATCGGAATCGCGAGAAGCCGCGTGAATACGAATCGTTCCTGAATTGCCAGCAGGACGCGTTCGTAAACGCTCAGAACCTTTTGAATGAACGCGTGAAACTTTTTGGCGTCAATAGTCCGCAGGTTCAATCGTGGCTGGCGGCCCAGGACAGCGTCTTTGCAAATTGTGGCGAAGGCCGGCACATGCCAAAAGATGCCGCGAGCGAAGGAGACCTGCCGCCGCTACTTCGCGCCGATCGTGCTTACCAAATTGCCGCCGCAAACTTTTACTCGACAAACTTCGACGAAGCCAAACAGCAGTTTGAGGCCATCGCCCGCGATAAAGATTCCCCTTATCACATCATCGCTCCTTACATGGTCGCACGCTCCATGCTGCGAAAAGGAAGTTTTGCTGAGAAGTGGGAAGCGGCCGAGCCATCCCTGACCGAGGCCGAAACGCGTTTGCGCGCAATTCTTAAGGACGATTCGTTGAAGCTTTCGCATCACGCCGCAGGGCGACTTCTTAATCTGGCGCGCCTGCGTGCGCACCCGGAAGAAAAGCTGCATGAACTGGCCCACCAGATCATGAAGAAAGATGCGAACGAGGACTTCAAGCAGGGCGTCTGGGATTACACAGTCCTCATGGACGGGTATCTTGAGAGTGAAACGGTCAAGCGACCAACAGACACGACCCTGGCTTCCGATGATCTGACCGATTGGATAATGACCTTCGAAGGCGACCTGAATGCGAGTGAAGCGCATGCGATCGAAAAGTGGCAGATGACCAAGACACTGCCATGGCTGGTTGCTGCCCTGAAGAACGCCGACGCCAGGCAACCCAAAGTGAATGAACTACTGGCGGCCGCGGCCAACGTTAGTCACTCCTCGCCGGCGTTTCCGACCGTCGCTTTTCACAGTATTCGGCTGCTGAAGGAAGCGAACCGTCTCGCCGAAGCGCGTGCGATGCTGGACAAGATTCTGGCTGCTGAACGGCAGCAGCTGAATGCTTCGGCCCTGAATCTCTTTCTTGGTCAACGATTGATGCTGGCGCAAAATCTGGGAGAGTTCCTGCAAAATGCGCCGCGGGTGGCGGCCGGATATAGTGACAACGATGACGGTCGTGAAATTCCTGTGGATGAAAAAGACTCCGAGCAAATGGCAAACGGCGCGAAGAGCCTTTTCGATTTTGACGCGGCGAACGTTTTTAATAAAGCGATGCCCGTATCAATGATGAAAGACGCAGCGCGCTCACAGAGCCTGCCGCCAAATCTTCGTCGCGATGTAGCGCAAGCTTCCTTTGTCCGCGCGGCAATGCTCGACGATCGCGAAACGGCGATACAAGCAGCTGCGTCTCTGGAATCGGAACTGCCGCAGGTTAAGGAATTTCTGGCTACCTATCGAAAAGCGACGACACCCGACGCGCGTCGCTTTGCGGCGGCGTTTTTGACGCTGAAGTTTCCCGGCTTGCGGCCGTTTGTATCCACCGGCGTAGGCCGAACAACTCCCGTCGACGATATCGACAGCTATCGCGATAACTACTGGT
>DATISD010000500.1:0-7388 GCA_035469005.1 Pyrinomonadaceae bacterium
AAGACCAAAGGCTACGGCCAGGATCGCGATCTCCAGCCGTAGCCCCCGGGTTATGGTACCGATTTTCGTGGTTAGGCCTGCGCAGCCTTAGCTTTGGCCTCGCGTTCAGCGAGCATCGCTTGAATGGCTTTAAAGCGCTCGCGGATTTCGGCCAGTTTCTTTCCATTGTCTGGCACGCGACGCACAACCGCTTCGAAGTTTTTGAGCATCTCCGGATTATTCCACTGCTCGCGGACGGCATTGAGTACAGGTTCGATCTTCGCAAAGACGACCATATGTTCGCCGTTGGCGTCGTGGAACATCTGTTCATCAATTGCGCCATTGTTCACCAGCGTGGCGGCCATTTCCCAATAGGAAACGACCATCCGCAGGTGGGCGCTGTGAGGCCCCATGATCGCGTCCATGTAATCGTTGACGGTCTCGGGGCTGAAAGTTAAAAACCAGTTTCGGGCTTCGCGCATAACTGGCTCGCGTCGAAGGTCGTAGAGTTTCAGAATCAGATCTGCATCTTCTTGTTTACCCATGTGCTTTGCTCCTTGTTGTGAAAAATATCGATTCAGGCACACGAATCCGTGTCCCTGAACATGACTTAATGCAAACTGGAACTTAAACCTGTGTCAGAGCACTATTGCTCGGCCGGGGTTTGCAATCCGGGCGGCGGCTCAGTCGTCCAAATCGGGGGCGCCTTTGTCTCGTCTGCGATCGGCGTTTGAGCCGTTTGCTCTTCGAGTGCATGCGCAACCACCTCGTCAATCGTTTCCACCAGAATAATTTCCATGACGTTGCGTACTTCTTCCGGCACTTCAGGCAAATCCTTTTCGTTGTCCTTCGGCATGATGATTGTGTCAATGCCGAAGCGGTGCGCCGCAAGCAGTTTTTCCTTCACGCCGCCGATCGGCAATATGCGCCCGCGCAAAGTGATTTCACCGGTCATTGCCACGTTCTTGCGCACCGGCACGCGCATCAATGCCGAAGCCATCGCCGCCGCCATCGTGATGCCGGCAGACGGGCCATCCTTGGGAATAGCGCCCTCGGGAATGTGTATGTGCAGGTCGCGCTTGCGAATGAAATCCAGACTCATGCCGAGCCGTTCGGCGCGGGACTTGATGCACGTCAATGCTGCCTGCGCTGATTCCTGCATCACGTCACCGAGTTTTCCGGTGAGCGTCACAGCCCCGCGTCCTTTGACAAGTGTCGCTTCGATTTGCAGGACTTCGCCGCCAACTTCGGTCCACGCCAACCCGGTAGCCAGACCGATTTCACTTTCGGCCGCAACTCCCTGCTGGCGGAACTTGATTGGGCCGAGCATTTGCTGAACCCGGTCGGCGCCGATTTCATCCTTAAAATCAGGCGCAACGCTCTCGCCAACAAACTTGCGTGCGACTTTCCGGCAGCAGGAGCCGATTTCGCGTTCCAGATTTCTGACTCCGGCTTCACGCGTATAGTGCCTGATAATTTCCAGGATGCCTTCGTCCGTGAACTCAAACTGTTCCGTGCGAAGACCATTTGATTCCGCTTGCTTGGGGACCAAATGCCGCTTCGCGATTTCCAGTTTCTCGCGCTCTGTATAGCCGGAAAGGCGCAGAACTTCGAGCCGATCCTGCAACGCCGGCGGAATCGTGTGCATTACGTTCGCGGTGGCGATAAAGAAAACCTTGGACAGGTCGTATTCCACGTCCAGATAATGATCCTGGAACATGTGGTTTTGTTCCGGGTCGAGCACTTCAAGCAGAGCCGCGCTCGGGTCGCCGCGGAAATCTGTGCCGAGC
Organism: Pyrinomonadaceae bacterium; assembly: GCA_035469005.1. Classification (GTDB taxonomy): domain Bacteria; phylum Acidobacteriota; class Blastocatellia; order Pyrinomonadales; family Pyrinomonadaceae; genus UBA11740. The sequence continues at coordinate 1,770 of DATISD010000500.1, forward strand.
TTGTCTACTTCATCAAGCAGCAGCACGGGATTGACTGTGCCGGCCTTTTTCATCATTTGAATGATTTGACCGGGCAGCGCCCCAATGTAGGTCCGACGATGTCCCCGAATTTCGGCTTCGTCACGCACGCCTCCAAGCGACAAGCGCACAAACTTTCTACCGGTCGCGCGCGCGATCGATTTTCCCAGACTCGTCTTGCCAACTCCGGGAGGGCCGACGAAACAAAGAATCGATCCCTTCGGGTTTTTTACCAACTGCCGCACGGCCAGATATTCCAGAATGCGGTCTTTGATCTTTTCCAGACCGTAGTGGTCTTCGTTGAGAACCTCTTCAGCCTTCGTGAGGTCTCTAATTTCTTTAGACTTTTGCTTCCACGGTACGCTGACGAGCCAGTCGATATAGGTGCGCGACACAGTTCCTTCCGCCGACATTGGCGGCATGGCTTCCAGCCGGTGCAATTCCTGAAGCGCCTTTTCCTTCGCTTCTTCAGTCATACCGGCCTCTTCGATCTTCTTTTTCAGCTCGTCGAGTTCGGCCCGCTCATCCTTACGGCCTAACTCCTTGTGGATCGCCTTGATTTGCTCGTTGAGGTAGTACTCCTTTTGCGCCTTCTCCATCTGGCGCTTGACGCGCGTCTGGATCGTCCGATCAAGCTGCCGCTTCTCGAGCTCGATTTCAAGGATTTCGATTAAACGCGCCAGACGTGCCTGCGCTGAAAACAATTCCAACAGGCCTTGCTTGTCTTCCACTGAAATACGAAGTTGCGAGGCAAGGGCGTCGGCCATGTGCGAAGGATCGGCATTACGCATCGCCGTCTGTAACGCGTCCGGCTGAACGTCCGGCGCCAGCCGTAAATGCTGTTCGATCAGCTGTGCGATCTTCTGGACCAGTGCATCCGTGTGAATGCCTTCTTCGTTTACCGTCGGGGCGCGCCGGACGGTTGCCGTAAACGCGCCGCCGTCATTCTCAACGCGAATTGTTGTGGCCCGCTCGCGTCCCTCGACGACGACTTTGATTTGGCCATTGTCCTGTCGCTGCGATTGCAGGATGCGCGCAATCGTGCCGACTCGATAGATCTGCTCGGGGATCGGCTCGTCTACCGTTGCGTCATGCTGCGTCGACAGAAAAATTGTGCGGTCCGATGCCAGCGCCTTCTCTAATGCCCGCACTGAGCCGGGCCGGCCGATTTTGAAAGCAACTTTGGTGAAGGGAAAGATTACGACATCACGAATCGGCACCATCGGATAACGGGCGATATCGCTAGGGGTTCGGTCTGAATATTCTTCCATGATTTTTATTGCGGGCGTGAAATACTGAAGTAGCGCAAGTTGACAGCTTGCAAAAAAAAGACCTGCCGGCTTATGTCCCCAAACTGAAAGTTTGCGCTACCGAAAACTATCTCGAATATAAACGACGAATGGGCTGCTCTCCCTTAACTTAAGTTCAGCCAATGCGTCATTGGTTTACGAAACAAGGGTCATTGGGGCTTTGCTCACCCTCTGTCCGAAACTGAGGTGATTGTAAACTATTTGCTGAGAAGGTGCTACTGCGGTATGTGACAAAGATTGTTAAGTTTTTTCGGGGAATTGCAGTCAATCGTATGTACGGGCCGCCTGTCACCAACTAATCTTTCAATTGATCCTTCAGGTTTAGATTACGCACCAAGCGGTGCAGGTAATTTGGGTGGAGGCCCAGTAATTTCGCGGCCGCCGTAAAGCTGCCGTGTGATTCCTTCATCGCATCGATAATGAGCTGCTTCTTTCGGTCGGTTACGCCCTCATGATAACCCGAGCCTGTCTCGAGTGTCTCAGGCGCTTTCACTTCTAAAATTGCTTCCGGCAAGTCCTCTGGCAGGATGTCTTCAGTCGTGCCCATCACGACGGCACGCTCTATCGCATTCTCGAGTTCGCGCACGTTGCCCGGCCAATCGTAGACGAGCAGAAGCTTCTGCGTGTCAGGCGAGATGCCCAACACTCTTCGGTTACATTTGTCGCTGTATTTGGCGGCGAAATAATTCGCGAGCATCGGAATATCTTCCGTCCTCTCGCGCAACGCAGGCATCCTCAATTCGACGACATTCAGCCGAAAGAAAAGATCCTGACGAAATGTTCCCCTGGCGATGCCCGCATCCAAATCCTGGTTCGTGGCTGCGATCACGCGGATATCGATCTTGATTGAACGCGTTCCGCCGACGCGCTCAAACTCGCGTTCTTGCAGTACTCGCAGTAGTTTTGTCTGCAGCGCCGCCGACAGTTCAGCAATCTCATCCAGAAAGATCGTTCCGCCATCTGCTACTTCAAGTCGGCCCTTCCGTTGATTAAGCGCCCCCGTAAATGCGCCTCTTTCATGACCAAACAATTCGCTCTCGAGCAAAGACTCCGCCAGCGCCGCGCAGTTCACGGCCACGAACGGCTTAGTAGCGCGCTTGCTATTGGTGTGGATGGCGCGGGCTGCGAGTTCCTTGCCGGTGCCGCTTTCACCTGAAATCAGGACCGTAGATTCGCTGGCCGCGACCTTGGAAATCAGCTGATACACCTGCTGCATCGCGGGACTTTCCCCGACCATGTTGCGTTCCAGGTTGGCATCGGCCAGCAGACGGCGATTCTCGTTCTCCAGGTTTTCAAAATGGCGGGCATTTTGAATCGCCACCGCCGCGATAGCCGCTATTGCGGTAATCAGCTGCAAGTGATCTTCGTCGAAACGAACATCGGGCACATCGGTGTCGAGGTAGAGTACGCCGAGCGTGCGCCCGAGCATAATCAGCGGAACACACAGGAGCGATCGCGAGTGGGCGGCAATCAGGCTATCGGTATGCAAGGCTTCATTGTTTTCCGCATCACTTACCAAAAGCGCAGCGTTGTCTTTGAGCACGCGCCGCACTACGGTGCTGCTGACGGTAATCTTTTGATTGGGACCATAGACGCGATCGAGTCCAACGATAGAACTGAATTCGGGTTTTGGGTCGCCAGACTCACCATTTAGCAGAATGGCCCCATGTTTAGCGGGCACGACCTCGAAGATCAATTCGAGCAAGCGCTCCTGTAATTCTTGCAGACTGCGAATCGCGTTAATTGTGGTGCTGATTTTCATCAGCACGCTCAGGTCGCGCGCCATGAGACCAAGTACGTCGCTGTAGGTCATGCGCACGGTGGCGCTGCTGACGACGTCGCTGTCGTCAAAGCGAATTTCGCTGGTGCGGGCGGGCTCGTCCGTGTCTTCGTAAAGAAAAAAGAACTGCGATTCGCCGATACGGACGCGATCGCCGTGTTGCAGTTCACGTCTTCGCACCGGCACGTCGTTGACAAACGTGCCGTTGCGGCTGCCCAGGTCGGCGATAACGAAGCGGTCGCCTTCTTTTTCAATCACCGCGTGCCGACGGGAAACCGAGGCGTTGCCAATCTTGAGCGTGGCGCCAGCCTGTCTGCCGATAAGGACGGGACCGTCGTTCATGGAGATGACGGTGTCTTCGAGCTTGCCAGTGATAGCTGCGATGCGCGGTTTCATGGGACGTTCGCGAACAAACGAGAATCCGGGATTCGATAAGTCTACGCGTCTCAGCCCGCCGTCGCAACAATTTTTGCTAGGCGAGTTTGATGGCGCGCTCCTATCTCAATGGATAAAGCAATCTATCCTATCGGATAGAAGAATCGAGGTTTGCCGGCTATCGATTCGGTTTGCTGAAAGCCTGCCCGCGCCAAACAACTCTTTTCTATGCAGCCTTAACGGAATTCATCCCTTTTGATTCTGGCGATGGGAAAGCGTTGGCACGAAGTTCGCACTACCTCGCGTGACAAAAATTTGAAGGTCGAACAAATTCGACCAGGCCCGAAGCGGCAGAAGGAGAAGAAGATGAAAAGACAGGTTGCGAAAGGGTTGACGATGTTGATGCTCGTCGTTGGATTGGCGCTGGCGTCAGCGGCAGTTGCGAATGGTCAATCGGGAAGACAAGTGACCGCGCAGGTCCCGTTTGATTTTATCGTGGCCGAACGAACGCTTCGCTCCGGCCAGTACGATGTGATTAACGTGAGTGGCGCGGGAGAGGTGCTGGCAATCAGAGACGCGGACGGTAAGAGTCAGGCGATGCGCTTAACCTCGCCAGTCATCGCAAACGGTAGGCAGGACATGAACGCCAAACTGGTGTTTCATCGCTACGGCAACACCTATTTTCTGTCACAGGTTTGGCTGGCTGGAAGGAGTACCGGCCGCGAGTTCGCGAAGACAAAACAAGAGCGGGCGATTGAGCACGAACTTAAAAAGATTGCGACGTATCACGGCGACTGGAATCCCGTTTACGAAGTCGTCGCAGTCATTGCATCCGCCCGGTAACCTGAATATCACCCGACGGGGGCGAAAGGAGACGTAAATTCGCTCCGAAGAAAAACGGCAATCCCGAGCGATCGGGATTGCCGTTGTCGTTTGTCAGACTTAATAGATTTTACGCGGCCGCGTCGTCGACGCCGGCGAGTCCTTCGCCTGGTATAGCTCTTCGCCGTTCAACCATCTCACTGGTGATGACAAATTCCTTGATGCGCTTTTGCGAAGGCAGCGAGTACATCGCTTCGAGCAGAAGCTCTTCGAGAATCATCATCAATCCGCGCGCGCCAACCTTGCGTTGCAGCGCCTGGCCCGCAACCGCGCGCAGTGAGTCGTCAGTGAAGCGAAGTTTGACGCTGTCAAAATCGAACTTCTTTTGATACTGGCGGACCAAAGCGTTTTTGGGCTCGGTTAGAATCTTGATTAGCGCCGCCTCATCCAATTCATGCAGCACGCCGACGACCGGCAGGCGTCCGACGAATTCCGGAATCAATCCATAGCGAATTAAATCCTCGGGCTGCACATGGGCCAGCGCGTCGGCCTGGCGTTGCGAGCCGGTTTTGACTTCAGCATGGAAGCCCAGCGACTTATTGCGCAGCCGGCGCTCGACAACTTTTTCCAATCCGACAAACGCGCCGCCGCAGATGAAAAGGATGTTTGTGGTGTCGACCGGAAAGAATTCCTGATGCGGATGTTTGCGTCCGCCCTGGGGCGGAACGTTCGCGACGGTGCCTTCCAAAATCTTCAGCAATGCCTGCTGCACGCCTTCGCCTGAGACGTCACGGGTAATCGAAGGGTTCTCGTCCTTGCGGCAAATCTTGTCGATCTCGTCAATGTAGATAATGCCTTGCTGAGCGCGCTCAACGTCACCGTTTGCGGCTTGCAGGAGTTTCAGAATGATGTTCTCGACGTCTTCACCGACGTAACCCGCTTCAGTCAGCGTGGTCGCGTCAACGATCGTGAAGGGCACGCTCAACATACGCGCGAGTGTCTGCGCCAGCAGCGTCTTGCCGGTACCGGTTGGACCGATCAAAACGATGTTGGATTTTTGAATTTCGACGTCGGCTCGCCGGCGCGCCAGCTCAATTCGTTTGTAATGCTGATAGACCGCGACGGCCAGACGCTTCTTTGTTTCGTCCTGCCCGATTACATATTCGTCGAGGAAAGCCTTGATTTCGCCTGGTTTTGGCAGTGGTGGACGAGAGGCGACGGACTCAGCCTGCTGGTCGTCGCTGATAATCTCATTGCAGATGTCGATGCACTCATTGCAGATGTAAACCGTGGGACCGGCAATGAGCTTCTTGA
>DATISD010000501.1:0-6549 GCA_035469005.1 Pyrinomonadaceae bacterium
TGGCCCGGTTCGGGAAACGCATCTTTGAGCGCTTCATATGCGAAAAAGAAGAATGCTCGATTACGGCCGCTGAAGTAATTGCGGCCACCTTCCCCAAAGCGAGGCAACAAAACCGGGCCACCTACAGATCCGCCATAGCGATTGTAGCGAAGTGCATCGCGCGGCTGGCCGGCGCGATTCAAAAAGAAATCGTTGGCTGACAGTATGTCGTTGCGAACGAACTCGTACAGCGTGCCGTGGAATTTGTTCGTCCCGCTGCGCAAGGTCACATCGACGACGGCTCCGGCCGTATGACCTTCCTGCGCGTCAAAGCTGACAGTTACGACTTTGAATTCCTGAACTGCATCAGCCGGAGGCACAAAGGCAACGCGCGGTTCCCGGCCCTGGGTATTCGGGACACCGTCGAGGGTGAATTCGTTTCCGCTGGGCGCGCCGGCGGCGACTACCGATGAAGTGCCAAGATTGTCGAAGGGCCGCGAGAATTTAAGATCGCCGGTGTAAATGACTCCGGGCGCCAGGCGTGAAAGCACAAACGGATTCCCGTCAGACAATGGCAATTCAGAAATTCTGCGCCTGTCGATCACCTGACCGGTCGAGGCGGAAGCTGACTCGAGCAACGGCAGAGCATTCGTCACATTGACGACTTCTCGGATCTCGCCGACTTCCAGCGTGAAATCGATTGTGAGCTTGTCGCCAACGCGCACCTCGACGCCCCGACGCAACAACTTCTTGAATCCTGCGACTTCGACCGTTACGTCGTAAACACCGGCGATCACGTAAGGGATCGCGTAGTTCCCATCATAATCACTCATAGCGACTGTCGGTGTGTTTGACGCCGTGTTCATAAAAGTGATGCGGGCAGAGGGTACTGAGGCGCTCGAAGGATCATTGACGTGGCCGCTAACCGAGCCGCGAAAGTCCTGTCCCAAAGCAACTATGGGAACTGTAAGGCAGATCGCAAAAAGTATTATGGCGGGAATGGCTCGAATACTGGTGAGGCAGCAATTTGGGAGGGCGCTTAAATCTTTCGGAAATCGATTCATGGAATCACGGGCGCGTTCCAGCAGAACTGACCATACCTATAACCCCTAATCAGGGAGCAAGATTAACCTGCTTAAGCAGTTGTTGGAAGCGGGCGTCGGAACGGATCGGATCGAGCCGCGGATCTACTCTGAGGTGAACAAAATTCTCGTCGCGTTCCTGGAATGCCTGCCCCAAACTCTGAAACGCAGAATCCTTTTCGTTCAGCGCTATATATATTAATGAGACGGCATAGGGCGAAACGTAATGTTGTGAGGTCGAAGTTTTCTTCAATTGGTCCAGGACGCTTCTGGCTTCGCTTTGCTTCCCAGCTCGTCCGTATGCGTATGCGAGCACGGCCAGCATCTCGGGTTTGCCCTCGGCAAACTCTGAACTCTTTGATAATTCGATCGCCCGCTGAAAAGCTGAGATCGCTTCCGCGTGCATCCGCTTCTGTTCGTAGGCCAGTCCTAAACTCCAGTAGGTGTCAGCGTAGCTCGGGTCGCTCGGTATAGTTGCCTGCAACCGCGTGATTGATTCATCGTAACGCCGGGCCCAGTACAAGGCGCGGCCGAGACCCGTCGCAATCGAAAGCGAAAATGGATCTAGCTCCTGCGCCGTGGTCCGCTCGCGCACCGATTCATCGTGACGGCCCATCTCAGATAGATAAACGCCATACCATTGATGCGCAGTTGCATAACCCGGATTAAGTTGGATCGCCTGTTTGAATTCTGCTTCGGCGCCGGCCCAATCCCATTCGTACGAAAGCTTGATTTTCGCCAGCGACGTATGAGCTTCCGCTAACTGGTTGTCGATTGACAGCGCTTTCCGCGCAGCGTCGGCGGCCATCGGCATTGCCTGTTTGGGCGGCATCTGCAAAATGTTTCCGAGGACGTAGCAGTCGGCCAGTCCGGTGTAGGCGAGCGCATATTGCGGATCCAGTTTGATCGCTTCCTGAAAATATTTGATCGCCTGATTGACGTCTTCAGGCTTTCGTTGGTTCCAGTGGTATCGACCTTTCCAATAGAGTTCGTAAGCCTGCGGATTGACGGTGTAGCGTTTGCCGATTTGCTTCCGCGCTTCACCGCTCAACTCGAGCTTCAACCCTTCGGAGATTTGCCGCGAAATGTCCTCAGGCAATTCGAGCACGTCCGAAATCTTGCGCCGATATTTTTCTCCCCAGAGCTGTGTCTGGTTTTGCACGTCGACCAATTCGGTTTGCACGCTAACGGTATCGCCGAGCTGAACTATTCGGCCCGTGACTACCGCGCGTACATTGAGTTCGCGCCCGACGGCTTGTGGATCAACGTTCTGGCCCTTGTAGCGAAATACCGAACTGCGCGCAATCACTTTCAGGTGCGGCACGTGTGACAGATCATTGATGATGCTTTCCGTAATGCCATCGCTCAGCCAGTTAGCGTCCGGACCAATCATTTCCTTCTGGTCAGTGTTTGTATAAGTAAAGGGGAGCACTGCGACCGAATCGACCGCGTTTGTTTTCCTCGCAAACAAAAGATAAGCGGCCAGCGCAATCGCCGGGATGGCAATCAAAACGGCAGCTTGAGTGAGCCGACGACGGAAACTCGCCGGCGGCGCCGTCAGCGAAGCTGAGGTCGATTGCGCCGGCGGTTCCTCAATCGTGAGCGAACGGGCTGGCATCACCTCCGTGGGAATGCCGGCTGACTCGCGCGAATGCGTATGCTCAGGTAACTCCTTTTGAAATTCGAAATCCAGGTTCTGCTTGAGACGCTTCAGCTCGCGCTGCAACTCGCCGACGGTTTGATATCGCTGGTCCTTATCTTTGGCGAGCGCGCAATTGACGATTGCTTCCAACTCAGCAGGCACATCATCAGTCAAGTCAGTTAGTCGCGGCGGCTCCTCCTTTAGGATCGAAGCGACAATGTCGCTCCTGGTCGCCCCGATGAACGGCGAGCGTCCGGCGAGCATTTCGTAAATCACCATGCCGAGCGAAAAGATATCCGAGCGCGCGTCCACACGTTGCCCGCGCGCCTGCTCAGGCGACATGTAACTCGCAGTTCCAACGATGACTCCGACTTCGGTGTTTACTATCGTCGCGGCTTCCGTGCTTACCTCCTGGTGCTCAGTGGGCCGGGCCAGGCCGAAGTCCAACACCTTCACGTAACCGTCCTTGCGCAACATGACGTTCTCAGGCTTGACGTCGCGATGCACAATTCCGGCCTGATGCGCCGCTTCGAGGGCGCTCGCAATTTGAATCCCAATCTCAACGGCCTCCATCAAACCGAGGCGACCGTCTTTGAGGCGACGGCGCAGGGTAATTCCGTCGATGAATTCAGTCGCAATGTACGGAATGGGTGCTTCCTGATTGATTTCAAAAATCGTCAGGATATTTGGATGGTTAAGCGCCGAAACTGCGCGCGCTTCCTGGATAAAGCGCCGCATGCGACTGGGATCTGAAGCAAACTTTTCGGGAAGAATCTTGAGCGCGATGGTGCGCTCAAGACCGATGTCGGCGGCCTGATAAATCTGTCCCATGCCGCCTGAGCCGATGTGGGCGCGGATCTCGTATCGACCAAGTCTGGTTCCCGGAGCGAGGGTCATATCCTTCAAAACCAGCCGCACAGGGAGAGGATTGCAGTCTAGTACAGGCCCATGAAAAGTCAACCAGTCCAATCTTCTGCTTTCTCGCGCAACCGCCTTTGCTTGAAAGGCTATCTGCTGGTGACGCAACGCAAGCCGTGGTGCTAACATCGAACCTTCGGTTTATGTTGCGTAGTAGTCATTGTCCTTCTAATCAATAACGAACCATGTTGGCCCAGTTCTGCTCAAGCCGGACCTTTATTCGCGTGTTTGTTTTGGTCCTGATCAGCGTGTGCTGTCAGCACGTGATTGGCCAGACTGACGATCCGACAAATGGCGAGACCGACCCGATAAAACTATTCGAGCGAGGCCAGGATGCTCACGCAAAAGGTGACACTAAACTGGCAATCCAACTTTACGAAGCTGCGATCAGGTTAAAGCCGGAGTTTCCCGAGGCTGAGTTTCAGAGGGCAATGATCCTGGTGGTCACGAATCGTCAGGCCGAAGCGATCGAGGGTTTCAAGCGCGCCGTTGCCTTGCGGCCGGACTGGGCCATGGCCCATTCAAAGTTTGGACTTGCCTTATCCAAACCAGGGACTTTTGATCGAGACGCGGAGCCGATCCTTCGTCGGGCGATCGAGTTTGATGATCAGAATCTCCAGGTGATCGTCGCTTTGGCTTTCATTCGTCAGCGCGCCGGAGATTTCAAAGAAGCACTAAAGCTGATCCGCACTGCTACTGATTTAAAGGGCGCGACCGCCCAAACGTGGCAGCAGCGTGCTTTTATCGAAGTGGCTGGGGATGACAATACCGCAGCTCTCGCAAGTATTACGCGCGCGATACAGCTCGAGCCCGAGAATCCTTCCATTCGGGTGGATCGTGCCAGGTTGTTGCTGAGAAAAGATCCGGCAGCGGCGCTTGCCGATCTCGACAAAGCGAGGAGTGCCTTAACACTGACATCGCCAAACACCCAGCTCGGTGTGATTTTTGACGTCGCCAGATTGTATGCCGCCGCGGGAAAGCCTGAAGAGAGCTTAAGTTTGATTGATAGTCTCGATGAAAAAACCAGGACGACTCCTATATTCGCCGAATTGCGTGCAGAAATCGCAGCTGATAACGACTCCAACACTCCTGAAGATCGCGCAACGCTGGAAGAGTTACTCAAGCGCGATCCGCAGAACGCAAGTCTGCTGGCGCGTCTGGGCAACGCATATCGCCGAATCGATCCGGTCAAATCACAAGGCTATTACTATCGCGCGCTGCAACTCGATCCAAAAAACGAGAAGTATGCCGTCGGATATGCGGCGGCGCTGGTCCAATCGCGGCAATTTGGCGAAGCGGAAAAGCTTCTGCGGCAAGTCATCTCAGCCAACCCCGACAATTACACGGCGCACGCCAACCTGGCGCTGGCACTTTTCGAAATGAAGCGATTCCCGGATGCGCTGCCGGAGTACGAATGGCTGGCTGCGGCAAAACCAGACCTTGCGGTCACCTACTTTTTCATTGCCATCGCGCATGATAATCTCGGTGAATATCAGCAGGCGCTGGATGCCTATCAGAAGTTCTTGACGCGGGCCGATCCGGTCAACAACAAACTTGAGATTGATAAAGTAAATTTGCGTCTCCCCACGCTGCGCGAACAGATCAAGCGCGGCGAAGGCGTGAAGCGAAAGAACCCCTGAACGAGAAGGCGCTGTTGGCGAGAATGGCAATTACGTTTCGTCATGCTTCGGTATTTTTGGCGCAGTTGCTTACGACTTGCGGACTTGCAACCTGCGCGCTGGGCCAACCGATCCAGGGGCCGCGCATGCCCGCGCCGCCGCCAATGAGGTTCGTGTCGCGGACTGAACGAACCCAACTCGATGCGGCCAGAGATCCGAAATCGCGACTGCGCTCTGCCATTAAGCTTGCAGAGGACCGGCTGGCTAAGGCCGAGAATCTGACGAGTCAAAAAGCATACGACGAAGCCTCAATAGAACTCGGCGGATACCTTGGCCTCATCGGCGACCTGCGCGCCTTCATCGCCACGCTTGATCACGAGAAGAGCAGCACGCGCGACCTGTACCGTCACATGGAGATCGCGGTTCGGCAGCATATTCCCCGGCTCGCAGTAATGCGCAGAAGCACGCCCGCGTTCTATTCCATACACATCAAAGATGCCGAGGAATATATAAAGGACACACGCGCCGAAGCCCTGGATTCATTTTACGGCCATTCCGTACTGCGGGAACCAGCGCCTGAAAAGTCGCCCACACCTGAAACTCCGAAAGGGCCCCCCGATTCAATCAAACGCCCATGAGACTGATCAATCCCTTGAAGTCAGTATTGAAGCTACTCCCGCTGGCCGGATTACTCGCCGGGATGATTTTCTTCGCCGGCAACGTTCAGGCCCAGCGAGATCATTTGACGGATGCGGAAACTGAACTCATCCGTTTCTATCGGGAGCTCGATAAACGCATCGAAGTTTTTATCAAGGCGGCAGATCGACGCTTTGCCATCATCAATGGGACCACGCAGCCATCGACCAAAAAAGCCAGTAAGGAAGAGCCCGACTGGGGGGATGTGCCAAAGGGTACGCGCGCGGAACTATTAGGCGACATCGCGGGCATTCTGGACGAAGCGATCACGAACATCGACGACGTCAGCCGCCGCGATGAAAAGAACCCGCTGATTTCCCGATCGCTGCGCAAACTAACCAGCGCTGCGAACGGATATTTGACCCAACTCAATGCCATGAAAGCCAGGGTTACCGACCCTGACGAGATTGCGGCGATTGAACACCTGGGGGATCAGGCAAAGCAGATTATCGAAGCGGGGAAAAAACTGCCAGCCGCATCTCCCGACGAAGATAAAAAGAAAAAGAAACCGTGAGCGGCAGAAGACAGTAGGCAGTGCTTTCGCGGGTAAGGCAACAGCACCTGATATTCTTTCAAGTCCGATTGCAAACCGAAATTTCGCATCTGGTCCCGA
>DATISD010000502.1:0-4533 GCA_035469005.1 Pyrinomonadaceae bacterium
AAGCATGGCGAGCTCGCCAAACATATCTCCCGGTTCGGCCGTGTGAAGCACAATCTTCTGACCAGTGGTGTCTTTTATAAAAAGTTCGATCTGGCCCTCGCGAACAATGAAGAGCGAGTCGCCGGGATCGCCTGCCTGGAAGAGCGTGTGGCCTGATGGCACGTTCAACTCATCGACTACCTTGGCGAGCGCGACTCGATCGTCTTCGTCGAGCAATTCAAACATTTTGATGTTGGCCAGAAAGTTTGGGTCACAAGGCATGACGGTTCCTCTCCCGGCAGCAGACGGAGCGTTTTAAGAGCGGCGGCATTATAATCCAGGTCGCTCGAAAAGTGAGTTGAAGTTGGAAGGGCTGATTCGGAAGCAGCGCGACCGCCGACATCCAAATGGATCAGCTCTCAACGCAGCGTTGAAGACGCTGCGGGCTGCGAATCGAATCTCACACCGCTCTGAAGAGTTGATTCTTAACGATTGATTAACTTAACCAAGATGGGAATGCTTCTTGATAGCGCTACGCAACAGACTTACCGCTAATGGCGGACTGCTGTTTTCCGGAAATGAAACGACGGGAGCGCTCGGAATCAGGGCGCGCGGTTTGGTCTTTACCGCAGGCGCCTCGGTGGTGAGGCAATTAACTCCGAAATTGGATTTGGGTTTTGAAGTTAGCGGCGCCCACGCGCGCAACCTGGACCTCGGAAAAGGCCGGATTCAATTTATGTTTGGCGGTAATTACAGTCTGAGAGAGAACCTGACTTTTGATTTCGGCATCGTCGCAGGCAGGGATGTAGGCAGTCCGCGTGCGGGAGTGCAGCTGGGACTTTCGCTTGACTTCTAATTCAAAAGAGTTTGGTTACTGATTGTTTGGCCGGCGCGGTGAGTTATTCGGCTGCGTCGTCGGTTTCGTAGCCGGCTTCGCCGCACTTGCGCCCTGGCCCGCGATTCGTCCGTTACGTGTGAGCGCGATGCGCTTGTCGCCGGTAGCCGGCTGGGCGACTGAGACTTTAATCGAACGATAAGTTCCGTCGTGCGCCTTATTCGAGGGATCGTAACTAATCACATATTGGGTTCGCAGGTCGCGCACAATCTCGTTGGCAATTTGCGGCAACTCAGAGATCGATTGAGGGAAGAAAGCGCGCCCACCGGTATCAGTAGCCAGCCGGTTAATCAAACCAACTGCCTTGTCACGCGGACTCTTTCTGATCAACCCTTTTTCCGCGTCCAATTCATTGACGAATCCAATTACGAAAATCTGCACGTCTTCTTCGCGCAGACGCTGAAACAGCTGTGTTTCCTGATAATAACTGGCGCGGTCCTCGCCGTCGGTAACTACGATTAGAGCCCGCCGGCGGCGATCGTCGTCGCCACCCTTCTTGTATTCGGCCACGTGCTCGGCGGCCAGATAAACGCCGTCGACTACGGCCGTCTGTCCACCTTCGACGTAAAGTGTGTCGAGGCCGTCAAGCAGCACATCTTTGCTGGAAGTAAAGTCCTGAACAGTTTCAATCTTGTCGCTGCTGATAAACCGCTCGATAAAAGTTTCGTCACCTTTCTTGTTGCTATTGATGATGGTCTTGGCCGCGTCGATGATTTGTTGGAACTGCGGCCGGACTGAACCCGACGTATCCACAGCCAGGCCGTAAATGACGGGAACTTCTTCTTCCGTGAAGGAAAAAATCGGTTGCGGCACGCCGTCTTCCAAAATTCTGAATTCGTCTTTGCCGATTCTGTTGATGGGACGGTTGTTGCGATCGATTACGCGAACGTGCAAGGTGACCAGTTCCGTATTGATGGTTATTCGTGAATTCTCGTCGATCTCCGCGCTGGCCGGATCGGGCGTCGGTGTTGGCTTTGGTTTCAAAATCGGCGGCGGCGGCGGCGCGCCAAGTTGCGGCGCGATGCGACGGCCGGGACCAGTCTGTGCCGGGGTCGGTGTCGCGGTGGGCGAAGGCGTGGCTGTGCCAGTTTGGCGTGGGCGCTGCGCGCTTGTAGCACCCACAATCAGCAACGAAATCACGCCGATAAAGGCGGCAATTGCCGCAATCGCGCTTCGTCGCGTTTTAAAAAATTGATACGTCCTAAGTCCCATCCACCTAAACCTTCTATGAATAAAAGACCAATGTCAAACGATTTTCGCGGTCAGGAGAGAACAAGCCGGAGTAGAGATGCAATTAGGCTGGGGTGACGTTGCCGATCTTTATGTCAGAAGCCAAACCGTTAGGGAGGGGCACCTGCTTTCAATAGCAGCCCTTGCCTAGGCGCGGGCTTCTGACGCTCCAAACTCACTTCGGATTCGCGATTGCGTAGTAGCCCTCTCTGCTCCGCACGAAGAGTCGCGGCAGGCCGCGCGGCGGATGCACCTGGACCTTGATCTTATGCCACTTGCCGTTGCTCACGAAGTTATCGGGCCGGTAACCGATCGAATATTGGTGGCGAAGTTCGAGCGCAATCTGCTCAAAGATGTCATCCATTTCTGCGGCGCTATTTGGATAGAAAGCCTTGCCCCCGGAAACTCCGGCCAGTTCGTCGAGGATGCCCTGGCCTTCCATCCCCAGCGCGCTTCCCATGTCACTGCCGCCCAGGATTCCGATCGCGTAGAGCACTACATCCGATTCTTTGAGAACGCGGCGCAACTCGTTAAAGGTATAGCGCGAGTTATTATCCTGGCCGTCGCTGATCAGAAGCAGCGCGCGTTTCGGATGCGTGCCGCGCTGAACGCGCTCGACTCCCAAATAGCATGCATCGTACAGCGCCGTATTGTTCTTGGTTTGAACGAAAGTCAGCTTGTCGAGCACGGCGTTGCCGTCACGCGTGCGATCCATTAACAGTTGCGCGCGATTGTTAAAGCCAATCAGAAAATATTCGTCTCGATCGTGGCTGGTCTGAACAAAGTGCGACAGAGCGTCGCGCGCGCGTCGCACCTTCTCACCGCTCATCGAGCCCGAGACGTCGAACAGGATGCCCACCGAAACCGGTGCGTCCTCGTCGCTAAAGAATGAAATGTCCTGCTGAGATTTCTCGTCAAAGATAGAGAAGGCGCTTTTGCTGAGTCCCGAAACAAATCGTCCATAGATATCTGTGACGGTTACATTGAAAGTAATCAGGTCCGTGTTCGTAATGATCGGAGTCTTCTCATCAACGCCACCCTCGGGCAACTGAATTTTTGTCGATGGCTTTTGGTCAGGAGCCTGAGCGGGCGCCGGCTGCACCGTTAGCAATTCTTTATTCTCTGGCTTTGGCGGCGTTTTTTCAGGAGCTGGCTTCTCAGGAGGTTTTTTTTGCGCAGTTGAAGGCTCAATTACAACAAATGTCGCGGCAACTATTGCGCACACAATCAAAACCGGCAATGCTGCTTTTCGAGGCAATCTCATTTGTCCCCCCTTGAAAGCGACGAAACTGTGATCGGTTTACAATGAGATCGGCAAGCACACCTTTCACCTTTGCTCGACTTGGATGCGAGTCGTAGTCGAATCGCAGACCGAAAAGGTGATGACCTCACTGATCCACTTTTCTCTGCGCCGAATTCCCGAAAGAACAGCTAGCGCAGATCCAGTCCAAACCTTCCGTTGCAGGGGAGACGCTGCGCGCGCCTAATGCAGTGACGAACTTGAAACGCATTGTAGGCCAGCGAAAGCGGCGACGCAAGAGATATCAATGGTTTAAGTTACCCGGAAGGTAACTTTTTTAATGCTGGCCTCCCGTCTCAACTACGGTTCGAGGTGCGAGCAAGGCTGGCTTTGATCCTTTCCGCACTCTTCGGGCCAATCCCGTCTACCATCTCAAGCCCGCCGCCCTCGGCAAATTTACGCAGGTCATCAAGCGAAGCGATCTTGAACTTTTGATGAAGGGCCGCCGCCGTTTTTGGGCCAACGCCGGGCAGTTCGAGCAGGTCGAGAACGGTGGCCGGCGTCTCTGCCGTCAGCTTTTCCCAGGCTTCAAAGGTTCCGGTCTGGACCAATTCGACGATTTTGCCAGCCAGCGCTTTGCCGACGCCGGGAATCTCCAGCAAACCAGGC
The DNA here is from genome assembly GCA_035469005.1 of Pyrinomonadaceae bacterium. Taxonomy (GTDB): domain Bacteria; phylum Acidobacteriota; class Blastocatellia; order Pyrinomonadales; family Pyrinomonadaceae; genus UBA11740. The sequence continues at coordinate 4,014 of DATISD010000502.1, forward strand.
ACGCCCTGTTCGCTGACGATTTCTTTCATTTCGGTGGGCCAGGTTTCAATCGCTTCAGCGGCCATGCGATAGGAACGAACCCGAAACGAATCCTCGCCGCGCACCTCCACCAGCGATCCCATGCGGTTAAAGCAGCGGGCGATTTCTTCGTTGTCCATAGGTAGAGGAATCCTAAATCGGGTTTCGACATTAGTAAATGACGGAACACAGCCAGAAAGGCAGTGGCTACAGCAGTCACGGCTTCACAATCGATCCGGCGGCATTGTCAGGACTTTCGCGCGAGCAGGCGATGTCCAGCGGTACGAACGTTCGGGACCAATTGAAGCGCAATGAGCGACACCGGCTTTGCCCTGATCAATGAACTCAAGGCGCAAGGCTACAACCTACCGTTAATTTCCGTCGCCGGGGGCAAGTCAGAGTTTGCACCCTAAAACCCAATGGCTCAGCTTGACATGCTCAAGCTGAGCCATTACTAATTCAGGCATCCAAAATGAACGGCAAAGGCTCTAAAAGTTTCTCC
>DATISD010000503.1:0-3313 GCA_035469005.1 Pyrinomonadaceae bacterium
ATTGGCGCGGCCCGCTCGGCCCTCTTCAATTGGTTGTATGCGCGCAAAGTCGGCGGCAAGTTTCTGCTGCGAATTGATCATACAGACCTGCAGCGCTCTACGGATGAATCGACGCGTTCGATCCTCGAAGGCCTGGAGTGGCTGGGACTGGATTACGACGAAGAGAAGGTCTTTCAGTCTGACAACGCAGACAAGCATCGGGCGGCTGCCCGGGGTTTGGTTGAAGAAGGCAAGGCCTATCGTGATTTCACGCCCAGGGAAGAACGCGCCGACGCGAACGTAAAGAGAGACATCGCCGAACGCGCGCGCGCCCATGCAGCCGAAGGCATCGATCATCGCAGCAATCCTTTTCGTTATCTGCCGAAAGAAGAATCGGACGCCCGGGCAGCCGCCGGCGAACCGTTCGCGATCCGTTTGAAAGTCGCGCGCGAAGGCGCTTCGCGCTTTACCGACATCGTTTACGGAGAGCAGGAGCGCGCCTATTCTGAGATTGAAGATCTGGTACTCCTGCGCTCAGACGGACATCCGCTCTACAACCTTTCAGTCGTGCTCGACGACATTGAAATGGGAATCACCCATGTGATTCGCGGTCAGGACCACCTCACGAATACGCACAAACAGATTTTGCTCTACCAGGCTTTTGGAGCGGACGTTCCTCAATTCGCGCACTTGCCACTGATCCTGGCCCCGAACAAGGCGAAGCTTTCGAAGCGGAAGCACGGCGAGGTTGTTTCGCTTACAACCTATCGCGATCGCGGATTTGTGCCGGCCGCATTTAGAAACTTTCTGGCGCTGCTCGGATGGTCGCCACCGGAAGGCAAAGAGCTCTTATCGCGCGAAGAATTGGTCGAGGCTTTTTCGCTCGAAGCAATTGGCCGCGCCAACGCTGTCTTCAATTTTCATGAAAACGATCCTCGGCATTGGACTGATGACAAGGCCCTTTGGATGAATGCCGAGTACATCCGCACGATGCCGCTGGCTGAGTTGTTGCCGATGGTCAAGGCCGAGCTGCGCGCGGAAAAGCTTTGGCGTGAAGAATACGACGACGACGAACACGAGTGGTTCGGGAAGGCGGTCGATCTGATCCGTCAGCGTTTTTTCACGCTCAAGGATTTTTCCTCGCAGGGACGCGCGTATTTTTCCGAAGATTTTGATCTGGATGAAGCCGCCGTCCGCAAGAACATTCTGAAGACGCCCAGGGTCAGGGAACTTTTGCCGCAACTCGCCGACCGGCTTGAATCAGTTGAGCCATTCACCGCTGAAAGTGTGGAGGCTGCTTTGCGTGCTGTTGCCGAAAATACGGGGGAAAAAGCTGGCCTTTTCATCAATGCCGCGCGCACAATGCTGACCGGCCAGGCCGTGGGTGCGTCGATGTTTGACGTGTTTGAGATAATGGGCCGTGAGCGCTCGGTGATGCGTTTGCGCAGCCAGCGTCCATGGCACGATTTTCAATAGCCCTTGTTTAGGGTTCAATCGGAGGAGCTAAGATCATGAAGAGATCCGTCGCCGTCATCTCGGTCGTGTTTGCGAGCGTCGCTCTGGCGTTCGCGCAAAACACCACCTCGCCACCACCTCGTACTCGCACTGTCGAGGCCAAACCTACGCCACCACCAAAGACGGTCACCAAATCTGCCACCCCCGATGCTTCGCCGTCTCCGCAGACACCCAAACGCACTACGACCGGTACCGCCGGGCCATCGACAGGCGTCCTCGCAGCTTTCGACAAAATAATCGAAGGCGTCCGGCGCGCGAATGTCGCTATGGCCACCAGCGGTTACTGGAATTCACCCGCGCTGATTCTTTTCAATTACAACGGATCTGTAACGCGGGGTTGGGACCAAATGCGCGAGAATCGCGAAACGTCTTACCCTGAAATCAAAGACGTGAAGCTCGATATTCGTGATAAGCACGTCATCATGCTCGGCCGCGACGGCGCAGTCGTGACCTGTCTTTGGACTCAGAACCAGACATTTCGTGGCCAGCCTGATTCAGCTACCGGGCGGATGACACTCGTCTTCAAACGGGTCGGGACCGAATGGAAGGCCGTGCATCTGCATACATCGCCCGATAACCCTGACGCGTCGCGAATTCCCCCTTCGGAAAAACCGACACCCTAGTCCAAGCCGCAGATAAACGCGGATTCACACGGATAAGAGAATGAGTTGTTTTTTCTTATCCGGACTTTTCTGTGTCAATCGATGGCTTCAATAATCCAAGTACGTGAGTAAGCGCGATTCCTCCGAGGATAGAAAGAAACGGAAAGAATTCAACCACGTAACGGGGCTCGGGATTCTCAATCGACGAAAATAGGATCAGCCGAAGAATGATCGCCAGTCCCGCCAGTAACAACCATTGACGAGCTTCAAATTTTCCCGAACCCCAGAGGAACCACACTCCGCCCAGGCCCAGCAGCGTGTAGAGCGCCGTCAGGCCGGCGAACAGCGGCAGCCAATACTGTTGATGTGCTTCGTAATCCAAATCTTCAAACGGCAGCAGAGTGCCTTCAAAGGGCCAGTACTGTGAGTGCGTGTCGAGCCACATAGTGCGCGCGCGTTTGATCGGGAGCCAGACATAGAATTGAAACCGATGGCGCGCGATGCGCTCGCGCGCGATCTGGGCAAAGCCGGCATCGATTTCCGGGGTCATTTCGACTGGACCCTTCTGCTCTGTCTCTGATTCTTCGTCGCTCTCTTCGTTCTCTTCGTCGCTGCTTTCCCCGGGGCTGTTTGTGTTTGAGTTTTGCTGCGGCGGCGTTGGACCAGCCCCGGACTTCGCCTTCGCAGGCGAAGTAGCGGGCGACGGCTGGGGTTCGGCGGCGGACCTGAGTGGCGATGAACCCGGCGTCGCCGCCGGCGCGCCGTCCGGATGATTGTATTTGTCCAACAACGCCGCGACGCGATTCTTTTCATCCGCCGAATCGAACGCGTGCGGCGGCACATCATCGATGTCGATCGGTTCGGAATCGAGTGACCACAGAAAAGGCGCGATGTAACTTTCATCATCCAGCCAGCTGCGTACCCACAGTTCATATCCACGCGGCACAAATTCACCCGGCATTTCCCCATGCGCGGGCGAGACCGGTTGAAAGAGGCGAAAGACGCGCCAATTGCGAATCGTCCAGGGAGCCAGAATCAGGGCGAATGAAAACGAGAGGATAGCGCCGCACAGCAGAATTCGGGCGACGATCTCTTTGGAGTGCGCGGGCAGAGCGGAGCGGCGACGGCGCTCTTTGTTTGGAGTTCCGCCTTCAGGCGGTTTACGTTCCCCATCAGTTCCGCCTGAAGGCGGGACTCCGAACATCGTTCGCCTTGCC
>DATISD010000504.1:0-3374 GCA_035469005.1 Pyrinomonadaceae bacterium
GAGACATTTGCTTCACCCCGTTGCCCGGCGGTGGAGCTGACAATCACTATGCGTCCGAATCCCTGCTTCTTCATCGCCGGGACTCCCGCATGACAAACGGTCCAAGTGCCTTTCAGATTAAGGTCAATAGTGTGGTCCCAAACATCTTCCGCCATTTCGTCGATCGGGCCGCCTTCCCAAATGCCGGCATTGCACACCAGGAAATCGAGGCGGCCAAATCGCTCAATCGTGGCATCCACCAAACGCTTTGCATCTTCGTTTTTCGCAACGTCTGCTTGAACTGCCATCGCGCCGACACCTTCGGCTTCAGCTTCACGCACGGCACTGTCGGCAGCACGCTCGTTAGACAAATAGTTGACGACAACATTCGCGCCCAGCTTCGCAAAGCATTCAACCGCCGCGCGGCCGATTCCGCGCGAGCCCCCCGTTACGACGGCAACCCTGCCTTTGAGCTTAAGAGAGTCAGCTAAAGTCATTCAGAGAAGACTAATGTGGAAGGCGATTTCTTGATCAGGGGAATCGTCACCTCATCGCTCATACCGCGAGTCTCGCATCAACAAGCGTCGGAATTCTGATAGACGCTGTTCTGGCTGCGCGATTCTGCAAATTGCGCTGCTTCAATGACAAATCGCTCAAACAGCGTGCGCGAGAGATCGTCCCTTTCCCAACCCAGTTCTGGATGCCATTGCACGCCGAGAACAAATCGATCACTGCGCGGGTCTTCAACTGCTTCCACGATTCCATCCGAAGCCCAGGCGGTGGCAACCAGGTCACTTCCCACAGTTTCAATTGCCTGATGATGATGGCTATTGACCGGCGCATTATCGCTGCCGGCCAATTCACCGAGCATGCTGCCTTCCAGAATCCGCACGCGATGGGAAGGTCGATCGCGCGGTGGGCCCTGCTCATGTTTGATTGCGTTCGGATGTTGACTGCCGACATCCTGGATCAACGTGCCGCCGCGCGAAACGTTCAGCGATTGAAGTCCAAAGCAGATCGCAAAAACAGGCATTGAAATCTCTTCTGCCTCAGCCAGAGTCAGCAAGTCGGTCTCGTCCTTTTCCGGGTGGACGCTCCCGAGCTTTCGATGTGGCTCGTGACCATACCGCAGCGGATCAACGTCCGAATCGCTGCCCGGCAGGAGCAACCCGTCAAGATGCGCCATGACTGACTTGACGAAATCAGGATTGGGGATAAGTGGAATATGGACTGGCAGCCCACCAGCGGCTTCCACCGCTTCGCTGTACTCTCGCGCGAGATAAAACCGATCAGTTGCCAGTTCGATGCGCATCGTAATTCCGATGCGTGGTCGCGATCTCAGGTTCATCAGATCCGATACTCTTCCAAGTCGGTCATTCTTCTTTCTTGAATATCATAACTCAAACCGTGACGCGGCGAGTATCGCACACTTTCAGGTCGCTGGCTTGACTAATCTTCGGGCCAGTTTCTATAGTGCTCTTTCCACTGATGAGCAGAAAAAATTCTCAAAGAGTACGCAGCACCACCGTTTTACTTGTGCGGCGCGACGGACATGTGGCGATGGCTGGTGATGGCCAGGTAACTGTCGGCGAGACCGTAATGAAAGCGAGCGCCAAGAAAGTTCGCCGCCTTTACAACGATAAGATCCTGGCCGGCTTTGCGGGAGCCACCGGCGACGCGTTCTCGCTGTTAACCCGGTTCGAGGGAAAGCTAGAGCAATACCACGGCAATCTGGATCGCGCGGCAATCGAACTCAGCAAGGAGTGGCGCACGGACAAGATTCTCCGGCACCTGGAGGCGCTCCTGGTCGTTGCCGACGAGAAGAATTCCTTTTTGCTTTCGGGAAACGGGGACGTCATTTCCCCTGACGACGGATTGCTGGCAATAGGCTCAGGAGGATCTTATGCACTGGCAGCTGCCCGCGCCCTCGTTAACAACACCGAGATGTCTGCTCGCGAAATCGCCATGGAGGCCATGCGTATCGCGGGCGAGATCTGTATCTACAGCAACTCAAATATCATCGTCGAAGAATTGTAACGGGAGGTTGGGTTCTAAAGAAGATTCTAAAACGTTGGCGGCCGACAGTTGCAGCAATCTTGGACTAACAAAATAGATGGTTATCTACCTCGCAGGTGAAACAGAAGAACCGGAACTGCGTCTCGACGAGTTGACGCCGCGGCAGATTGTTGCCGAGTTGGACAAACACGTTGTCGGACAAAACGCTGCGAAGCGCGCAGTCGCGATTGCTTTGCGCAACCGGGTGCGGCGGAAGAAACTTTCGCCCGACCTCGCGGCAGATGTAATCCCAAAAAACATCATCATGATCGGCTCGACCGGCGTGGGCAAGACTGAAATTGCCCGCCGGCTGGCCCGAATGTCCAATTCCCCATTTCTTAAAGTTGAAGCCTCGAAATTCACCGAAGTGGGCTACGTGGGTCGCGACGTGGAGAGCATGATCCGCGATCTCACCGAAATCGCGGTTGAAATGACCCGCCAGGAAAAGGTGGACGAGATCACTGACAAGGCGGAACTAAACGTTGAGGAGCGAATTCTCGATCTACTTTTGCCTCCCCCGAAGTCTTCGTCGGCCAGTCCCCTTTTCGATTTCGACTCGGGTGAAACGACGGCGCCGGTGCTGGTTCCTGAGACTGAGCCGAAGGATGAGAACTTCGCCCGCACCCGTGAAAAGCTGCGCACCCAACTACGCTCAGGCAAATTGGACAACCGTTTGGTCGAGATGGAAGTGCGCGAAAAGAACTTCCCCACGATTGAATTCGCCGGACCAATGGGCGTCGAAGAGATGGGCATCAATATGAAGGACATGCTCGGCAATCTCTTCCAGGGCCGCAGCAAGCGACGAAAGATGCGGGTCGACGAGGCGATGGAATATCTGATGCAGGAAGAGGAAGAACGCCTGATTGATATGGACTCAGTCGCGCGCAGCGCCCTTGAGCGCGTTGAGTCTTCCGGCATTATCTTCCTCGACGAAATTGACAAAATCGCCGGGCGCGAGTCAGGCCACGGGCCCGATGTTTCGCGTGAGGGTGTGCAGCGCGACATCCTGCCGATTGTCGAAGGCACAACCGTCAACACTCGCTACGGGATGGTGCGGACGGATCACATTCTGTTCATCGCCGCCGGCGCGTTCCATGTTTCCAAGCCGTCGGACCTGATTCCGGAGCTACAGGGTCGCTTCCCTATTCGGGTTGAACTCGAATCTCTGACGATTGACGATTTCAAACGCATCCTGATCGAACCCAAGAACTCTTTGGTCAGACAGTATCTCGCGCTGATGGAAACGGAAGGCGTCATGCTCGACTTTACGCCTGACGCAATCGACGCGGTCGCCAACTTCGCCGCGAAGGTAAACCAGCAAACAGAAGATATTGGTGCTC
>DATISD010000505.1:0-1899 GCA_035469005.1 Pyrinomonadaceae bacterium
AATCGACGAAGGTTCCATTGGCGTGCATTTGCGCGAGGGTGGAGCATTGGAAGATGTAGGGCCGACGATGCTTGGACTGTTAGGACTTGAAAAGCCAGTTGAGATGACCGGAAGAGATCTGCGAGAGCAGTAGCGCCTTCACTGTGACTCTGTGGTTCTCAGTGCCTGCTCTGTGGTGAAATTAATTGAGGAAGGATTAACCACAGAGCAGACACGGTGCACCGCACAGAGACTCAGAGAAGAGCGAAAGACTTCAAATGTCCGCTGCCATCGAAACAATCAAAGAGCAATCTCGCGCCGGCGGCATCTCACTGCGCTGGATCATCAACGCGCGCGAAGACCTCATCTGGTTCATCGGTTCGGTCGCGTCCAGCTACCTGCTGCTGATTCTGTACGCTTCGGGTGTGTTGCCGCTCATTCCCATGGTCGCCGGCTGGGCCATCCTGATTGATGCGCCGCATGTCTTTGGAACTTTCTCGCGCACTTACTTCGATCGATCGGAATGGAAGACGCGCAAGCGCCTGATGCTGGGTTCATTGCTGTTTTTCGTGATCGGGCCAACCCTGGTCCTGCTCGGCGCCGGCTTCACTTTCTTTTTCGTTGCCGCGCTTTGGGCCTATTACCATCTGGTTAAGCAGCACTACGGTTTCATGGTGCTCTACAAGAAGAAGAACAACGATCTGGCGCCAATCGATAACGCGCTGGATCGCCTGCTCCTAATGTTTGCGTTCAATTATCCGTTTGTAGCCTTCATCGCGAACGACCCGGCGGCCATGGCCCGCGTGCCGCCGATCCTTCGCGGCGGCGTGAATGCCGTGGCGACACTACTATTGTTGGGGACGATTATTTTGGGAATTGGTTGGCTGATTAGACAGATTCAGAAAGCCATCACCCGCGAACCGCTCAATGTGCCGAAGTACTTGTTGTTAGCTGCTGCGATTCCGATGCATTGGGTCGCGCTGGTCACGCCCATGCCGGCCAAGCCGATTGCTCTGGTCGCGATTCTCACCATCTATCACAACCTGCAATATCACCGGCTGATTTGGTTTCATAATCAGAAGTACAGGTACGCAGGCGTCCCGCCTGCCAGCGCGCCGGACGCGCGCGTACCGCAATTCGGCCCGGCCGCCTTCATTAGCCGCCGGCTGATTTTCTATATCGCGTTTGGCATTCTCTTTGGCATCATTTACCAGGGCCCGCGCCAGTATCTCGGTTACCTCAACCTGCACACCGGCGATTCGCCTGCGGCGCTTTCGACGCCAATCCAATTAGGCATCGCCTTTCTCTGGGGCTACGCGTTCATTCATTACTATCTCGATTCTAAAATTTGGCGCGTGCGGAGAGATCCGTCGGTCGGCAAGGCTTTAAGGATGAACTAAAATTTCAACTCACGTGTCAGACAAATTTCCGCAAATTGCTGCTCGGTTGGTCGAGACCGCCGCTGCTTTTTATGCTCGCGGTTGGGTGTTGGGAACCAGTGGAAATCTAAGTACGGTGGTAGCGCGCGATCCTCTAAACCTGGCGATTACCGCAAGCGGCGTCGACAAAGGAGCGCTGCGGGCCAGCCAGATTATCTTGATCGACGATCGCGGGCAGGTGCTTGACGATGGGGCTGGTAAGCCTTCGGATGAATTTCCGCTGCATATCATGATTGCGAAGGTGCGAAACGCCGGTGCTGTTTTGCATACCCATTCCGTTTGGAGCACGATGTTGTCGAATCTTTATTTTGCAGAAGGTGGTCTGGCCATCGAAGGCTACGAAATGTTGAAAGGGCTGGCCGGAGTCAAAACGCACGAGCAGCGCGAGTGGTTGCCGATACTCGAGAATTCCCAGGACATACCGGCGCTGGCTGATTGCGTCGCTGATAAACTGGCGCTGTACCCGGAGGCGCATGGTTTC
>DATISD010000506.1:0-4137 GCA_035469005.1 Pyrinomonadaceae bacterium
TCGAAAGCTTGCAATCGGTTTGGCACTCTTGCTCGTATGCTACCTGGCCCAATTCACGGTCGTGGTTGCCACACGAAAAGCCGGCCCAACCAAATTCACAGTCCGCGTTGAAAACATTTCCAACCCGGAGGGCATCACGGCTTCAAACGGGATGAAGTTCCCATTCGCGTTGTCGCCGGGCATGTTTGTGCTCAGTGCGAAGAACGCGCCCCTGTTTACAGTGGGAAAGGCCGCGCGCGCCAACGGTCTCGAGATGCAGGCCGAAGACGGTGACCCGTCCGGGTTAGTCAAATCGCTCGAAGTAATGCATCACGCTTCGAACCTGCACGGCGTGTTCAATACGCCGGTCGGTGCGATGGGCGCGGGCCCGATTCGTCCCGGCGACAGTTATGAATACAGCTTTACTGCGACGCCGGGCATGAAGCTTTTCACCACGATGATGTTCGGGCAATCGAATGACTGGTTCTATTCGCCGGATGGCGGCGGCATCGCGCTGTTTGATGCGCAAGGCTATCCCGTCAGCGGCGACGTCACAGACAAGTTGGTCCTGTGGAACGCCGGCACCGAGGTGGATGAAGAGATCGGCATCGGATCAAATCAGGGACCGAGGCAGAAAGGCCCGAATACCGGAGCTGCAGAGAATGGCGTCGTGCGTCGGGTGCAGGATGCCCGGTTCACCGGAAAGAACGCCGAATTCTTTCGCGTAACGATCACCGCTGAACAGGGCATGTGATTTTACTGGGAGCGCGGACGTCCCGCCCGCCGTCAGCCCGGATTTAATCCGGGCGATGACCGCAGGCACGAAGTGCGCGCTCCAGTAAGAATCAAAAGAAAAGTTCGCAAGGAGAGACCTATGAAACCGACTTTTAAGATCGCCGCAATGATTCTGGCACTCACTGGTCTGACCTCTGTCGCGCAAGCCCAGACGACTGAGAAGAAATCGCTGACGATCGATGGCGCTAAGAAAGTTATTGCCGCAGCGGTTGCTTATGCGAAGAGGAATAACGCGCCGGGCGGAGTCATCGCCGTCGTCGATGAAGGCGGCAACCTGATGGCGCTGGAACGCCTCGACGGCACATTTGCGGCCGGGGCAAACATCTCGATTGGCAAAGCGCGCACAACGGTGCTGTTCAAACGTCCGACGAAGGCCTTCGAAGACATTATCAAGAACGGCCGGACGGCGATGGTCGCCTTGCCCGACGCTTACTTCACGCCGCTGCAAGGCGGAGTGCCCATCACGATCGACGGACAAATCGTCGGCGGTGTGGGGGTCAGCGGCGCATCAAGCGCGCAGCAGGACGAAGAACTGGCGATGGCCGGCGCGAATGCATTCTCTGGCGATATGAAGACGAGCGACGCGATGCCTGCGAGCAAGCGCGTCTTGTTCTTTGATAAGACCCAGGTATCCGCTTCATTTTCGAAAGGCGCGGTGTTGCTTGATGGTGAGAACCGGAACTACATGGTGCACACCAGCCGGCGCGACCAACCGGGCCAGGCTGAGATTCATGCGCTCGACACCGACATTATTTACGTGATGGAAGGCACCGCGACCTTTGTTACCGGCGGCACAGCCATCGAGGCGAAAGAAATTGCGCCCGGTGAAATTCGCGGCTCGCGGATTGAAGGCGGTGACTCGCGTCATTTGTCGAAGGGCGATGTGATCATCGTCCCGAATGGCACTCCGCACTGGTTCAAGGAAGTCGGCGGAGCGTTTCTCTACTACACAATCAAGGTTCGGTAACTTGGCCTCTGCAATCAAAGGAGACAACAAATGAGCGCGCGAAAAACAACCCTAATGTTGAGATCTGCATTTCTTCTGGTTATTGCGGCGTCAATGTACGTTGGTTTGTGGGGAAGCCGGACGGATGCTGCGCAGCCGGCGAAGACGGCCGCGGATGTTCCGACCGGCAAGCCGGAAGCGATGATCGATCTCGCAACCGCAGATGGTTTGCGCGCGATCAAAGGCGAATGGCGATACAGCGACACAAAGATTGTCGAAGTTGAATTCGTTGGCGCCGGATCAGACAAGCAGCCGACTGGTGCGCCGGTGAAGACCTATGATTATAGCCCGCACGCAGGGGGCGCCGACTTTGACGATTCGAAGTGGGAAGTGATCGCGCCGACCACTCTCGACCAGCGTCGTGGCCACGGCCGCCTCGGCTTCAATTGGTATCGCATTAAGCTGACGATTCCGGATCGCGTAGACGACTTTGATCCCACCGGAACCACCGCGGTTTTTCAAACGTCCCTCGACGACTATGCCGAGATTTGGGTTGACGGCGAATTGTCGCGCGCGCTGGGCCAGACGGGCGGGTCAGTCATCGCCGGCTGGAATGCTGAGAACCACCTGGTTGTCGGCCGCAACGTGAAACCGGGTCAGCAGATTCAACTGGCAATCTTTGGCATCAACGGTCCACTTTCGAATCCGCCCACAAATTTTATTTACCTGCGTTATGCGAAGCTTTTGTTCTACAAGACTGCGCCCGGTCCGGTCGCGCTGACGCCAAGTGAAGTTAACGTCGAAGTCGTGCGTAACGACCCGGCAATGAGCGAGGTCGTCGGACCAAATCCAAAACTCTTCAAGCTGGCCGAAGGATTCAAGTTTACGGAAGGCCCGATCTGGGTGAACACGGGCGCCCCAGCCGGGCCCGGCACGGGACCCCGCCCCGACGGCGGCTATCTGCTGTTCAGCGATCCGAATGCGAACACGATCTACAAATACTCACCAAACGGAAATGCCGAGGGAATTCTTGAAGTGTTCCGGACTCCCAGCGGTTATTCGGGCGCCGATATTGCTGAGTACGGTCAGCCGGGCTCGAATGGCTTGACTCTCGATCGCGAAGGGCGACTGACAATTAACCAGCATGGCAATCATCGCGTCGTGCGTGACGAGAAAGATGGAACGCAAACCATTCTGGCCGACAGTTACCAGGGCAAGCGTCTGAACAGTCCCAACGATCTCGTCTATCGATCAGACGGCACGCTGTTCTTTACTGATCCGCCATTTGGTTTTCCAAAGTTCTTCAACGACCCGCGCAAGCAACTCCCGTTTAGCGGTGTCTATTCAATCTACAAAGGCAAGCTGCAGCTGGTGAGCAAGGACTTCACCGGGCCGAACGGCATAGCGTTTTCGCCGGACGAAAAATATCTGTATGTCGGCAATTGGCCGCGCGCGCTTGTCGGTCAGGAATTGCGCAGAGAGGACGAGCCCGTCAGCGAAATCGGCGATAAGCACAAAGCCATCATGCGTTACGAAGTGCAACCCGACGGCACTTTGAAAAGTGGAAAGCTGTTCTTTGATTTCACGATGGCGCCAGGCGAAGACGGGCTCGACGGCATCAAGGTCGATCAGAAGGGCAACTTGTATGTATCAGCGCCGGGTGGTTTGTGGGTGATCTCAGCCGAAGGCAAGCACCTCGGCACGATCATCACGCCACGTCACGCGCACAACATGGCCTGGGGCGACGCCGATGGCAAAACTTTGTATCTTTGCGCGCGCTCGGGTTTATACCGCATCCGCCTGAACATCGCGGGAGTTCGGCCTCAATAGAAATTTGGAGCGATCAGCTTCAATGGCTCCGTTAGGCTTTGTCCAAAAACTCACTTCCGCGCAACGCTTGACGGCAACTCAGGTACAGAACCGCGAGCGGTAGCGAGCGGGATCAGGAGGTTACTCTGCTTCAAGACTTGAATTTACGCTGCGCCAAGCCGAACTGGCCGAACATCAGGGTGCGTCTTTATCCCGCTCGCTACCGCTCGCGGTTCTGTAACCTCTGGTCATTTGTCCTTCACTGACTTTTTGGGCAAAGCCCCGCCCTGCGCGTTTCGTCCTCGCTCCGTAAGAAGCGAAATGTTTATAGAACCAGGAGCGCAATAAATCAATAAAGCTCCTTCAGGAGCGAAATGTTTTCAGTCACATTTCGCTCCTAAAAGGAGCTCCTCCAGAACAATGACGAGGACACTTTCTTAAAAATATTTCGTCCCTAACGGGACGAAAGCCACGCCACTAATCGCTCACGCTTAAGTCAAGAACCAGCACTTAAAAGAATCTTCCGGGGGCCAGGACATTTTCCGGATCGAGTTGCCGCTTAACTCGCTTCATCAACTCTGTGGCCGAGCCAAAACTTCCCCAGCTAT
>DATISD010000507.1:0-10715 GCA_035469005.1 Pyrinomonadaceae bacterium
CCTCAAGTTTTGACTCATTCGACTCAGACTTCCGGGAGGTGAGTTATGCCATTCGCGCCAATAGTGCTGTTGCAGGCCGAAGTCGTGGGGAGTTTCCTCTTAATCTTTTTTCTCTTCTTCGTGGGCATTGTCATGCTGGTCATCGCTGCCAAGACGATTAAGATCGTTCCGCAAGCGACGGTGATGCTGATCGAACGTCTCGGTCGTTTCAGCCGCGTGGCCTCGAGCGGCTTGAACATCATTGTGCCGTTTATCGACAAGCCGCGGGCCGTTTATTGGACCAACATGCGGGGCGGTCTTTCGTCAATCGACTTGCGCGAACAGTACATTGACTTGCCCCCGCAGCCGGTCATCACGCGCGACAACGTCACGATTCATGTGGACTCAGTCGTTTATTGGCAAATCACCGATCCGGTGAAGGCGGTCTACGAAATGAATGATTTGGTTGGAGGCATCGTACAGCTGACGATCACCGGTATGCGAGCGGTAATGGGCGACATGGATCTTGATCACACTCTTTCGCAAAGAGATCAAATCAATTCGAAGCTGCGGCTGATTCTGGACGAAGCGACGGACAAGTGGGGCGTGAAAGTGACGCGCGTCGACGTGAAGAACATCAACCCGCCGGAAGATGTCCGCGTCACGATGGAGAAACAAATGACTGCGGAGCGGAACCGGCGCGCACTCGTCCTGCAGGCTGAAGGCGAAAGGCAGGCTTCGATTACCAGGGCAGAAGGTGAGAAACAAGCTGCCGTAACTCGATCAGAGGGCGAGAAGCAGTCCGCCATTCTGCAGGCGGAAGGATTGGCCCAGGCTCGTCTGCGGCAGGCTGAAGCCGAGGCGCAGGCGATTGCCCAGGTGGCGCAGGCAATGGAAGAACACGGCAACCCGGCTCAGTACCTGATTACGACGCGATATATCGAGAGCTTGCGCGACATGACCAGGAGCAATAATGCGAAGGTGATCTTCATGCCGGTTGAGACTTCGAGCATGCTTACCAGCGTGGGCACGATCAAAGAGATGCTCTCTGAAACGGGCGGCAAACGAATGGATGATCAGCAGCAGCCGCCACCGCCAAGACAGCTGAAATAGCCGCAGGCTGACTTTCATCCCCTCCCACTGGGAGCGGAAAGAGAGGGGGGTCGTTATTCCCTCACGCCAACTCTATGTCCAGAAACCATAACCGCGAAGCGGTTCCGCCCTTCAGCCCAACGTTGCCGCGAAGCGGCTACGTTGGGTTGGAGTTAACAAAGAGGGCGCAACCCCATCGGGGTTGCGTCATGGTGGACGACCGATCCCAGGGTAGCCGCGCTATCGCGCGCCAACCCTGGGCTCTGAGGCTCAACCGCTTTGCGGTTAAAGAACTTCCCAATCGTTATTCGAATGAAATTTGAGGCACCACCACCTTCTCGAAAGTTGGCAACTCGCCTTTTGCCATGTAGAATCGTTCGCTTAATTCATGAGTGAAAGTGTCCATAGTGTGACCGGTGACCCAGTCATCGAACAAGCTGACGGTGCGCTCGAGGTGCGGCTTTTTCGCGTCATGATTGTCAGCGTAATTGCCGCCTCAATCATCAGTTTGGTAGCTGCGCCCTGGCGCGTCAGCTTCGGATTGATGCTGGGCGGAGGCTTGTCGCTTTTGAATTACCATTGGCTGCGAACTTCTATGAGCGCGATCTTCAATATCGATCATGCGGTTCAGCGACCCCGCGTGCGGATTTCAAGCTATATCCTCCGCTACCTGATAGTCGGCTCCGTGGTCTTCGTGGCTTATGAGCTGCGACTCGTGTCGTTGGCAGCGACAATCGCCGGCTTGTGCGCGTTTGTGCCGGCATTATTCGTCGAGGCTTTTAGACAGTTCTATTTCGCGATTATTCATCGAGAGGAATCTTATTGATGTTGTTTCTGTTTGCGGAAGCGGAGCCGGCGCAGGAAGCAGCGCAGCACGCGCCGATTATTGTCCGGTTGGTGAATCAGTACTTCGGCGAGTACGCGTACAACTTCGAGATGAAGTACACGTACCCGAGATGGAAGTGGCTCCTGGCCAAGTTCGGCTCAACCCCGGAAGCCGCCTTTGGGCCATACACACCTGAGAACGCGATTCCCTGGTACACGATCATGTTTGTGATAGCGTGCATCCTCAGCGTGCTGATTATCTGGGTTTTGAAGGGCAAGCTTTCTGAAGATGAACCTGCCGCCGGACAGCAAACGTTGGAAGTCGGCGTGCTGGCTGTGCGCGGCATGCTGGAAGATATCGTCGGCCCACACGGATTGCAGTACTTTCCGGTCGTGATGACTTTCGCGGTGCTGATCCTGGTGTCGAATTTGATGGGTTTCTTTCCGCTGTTCATGACGCCGACGGCGGCGACGAGCGTGACTTTTGCGCTTGGTTTGTCGTCTTTTATTTACTACAACTACATCGGTATCAAAGAGAATGGAATCATTGCACACCTGGGGCATTTGGCAGGTCCGATCTGGTGGATTGCGCCGCTCATCTTTTTCATCGAATTTATAAGCAATTTGATCCGGCCGTTCACGTTAGGCATTCGTCTTTTTGCGAATATGTTCGCGGACGAGAAAGTCCTGGACACGATCTCACATCTTGTTCCCGGCGTGACGTATTGGGGCGTTCCGGTATTTCTCATGCCGCTCAGTTTGTTCGTCTGCTTTATTCAGACGTTCGTATTTGTTTTGTTGTCGCAATTATACATCAGCGAAGTTTCGCATCCGCCGCATGACGAGCATGCTCACGAGGAAGTTGAAGGAGTCGAACATGCAGTAGTGGCGGCGGCTTAAACGGCTTTATGAAAGCGCATTCGAGCGGTGCGAGCAGCGCGCTCGCACACGTTGAGCGCACCACACAACGCGAAATCGAAGAAGAGATTCAGCCACTTATTTTCTTTTGTTACGGTCTGTATCGCAGGAGCGCCGTTGTAAGAGGGGCGGTGGATACCGGATGCGGGCGAAATCATATTCGGCCTGGTTCTTTTCAGAGTTCGCTAAATAATTCAGGAGAAGATAATGAGAAAGATAGGCTTGTTTCTGTTATCTGCCGCGGCGACACTAATGGTTGCGGCAGTACCCGTGTTCGCTCAACCTGCCGCCGCCAATGAAGCTGCCGCGGGCAGCAGCGCCGGATTGAAAGCAATCGCGGCCGGCGTCGGCTTTGCGATCGCGGTATTCGGGGGTGCGTTAGGCCAGTCGAAAATTGGCGCAGCGGCTTGTGAAGGCGCCGCACGAAATCCCGGAGCCGCCGGTCGAATTCAGACCATGATGATTCTGGGGCTCGCTCTGATTGAATCACTGGTGCTGTTTGCCCTGCTGATCGTTTTCGTGAAGGTTTAGCACGAAAACCAAGCAGCGAGTTAAGGCGAGCGCGGCATATTGTCGCGCTCGTTTTTATTGGCATTTACTTTGCTTGTGTGAAATTTATTGTGTTACGCTGCCCTGAAAGCGCACGAAAAGAAGTCAGATGAAAGCCTGTCCCGTCTGCGGCAACGAATATTCCAACACCAGCACGCTGTGTCCCGTTGATGGGGCGGCCCTGCAAACTACTGACGATCCTCACCTGGGCGAGACCCTGGCGGGGAAATATTTCATCGAAGAATTGATCAAAAGCGGCGGCATGGGCTCTGTCTATCGCGGCAAGCACGTTCTGATGGACAAGCGAGTCGCGATCAAAGTCCTGCGTCCGTCGCTAGCTGTAGATGATGCTGTGGTTGCACGTTTCTCCCGCGAAGCAAAAGCGGCGTCGCGAATCTCGCATCCACATGCGGTTAGCGTTACTGATTTTGGTGAATCCGAAAACGGCGTCGTGTTTCTGGTCATGGAATTCCTCGACGGCCAAACCTTAAAGGAAATCATCAGGAGCGAGGGGCCAATGACGCTTGAGCGAACAATTGAAATTGTTCGTCAGGTCGCCGGCGCGCTGGATGCCGCGCACGAACAAGGCGTGATTCATCGCGACCTGAAGAGTGACAACATCATGTTGTCCCAAACGAATGGCGGCGATTGGGCCAAGGTTCTGGACTTTGGCATTGCCAAGATTCAGCAGCCGGAGGGTGCGCGCGATGTCGACATAACCGCGGCAAATCTGGTCATCGGTACGCCGCAATATATGTCGCCGGAACAATGTTCGCAGTCAGGTCCGATCGATGCGCGTTCGGATGTGTATTCGCTGGGCATTATCGTTTACGAAATGCTGGCAGGACGCGTCCCATTCACCGGCGAATCGCCTACCGTGATCATGATGAAGCAGGTTCAGGATGAGCCGCCTTCACTGTCTGAAGCGCGGCCCGATCTGCCGGCAGGCGTATCCCAGGCTGTCGCGCGCGCGCTCGCCAAGCAGCCAAACGATCGGTTTCAATCGGCCGGCGAGTTCTCAAAGGCACTCGCTGAAGCTGACCAGTTCGATCAAGATTCGGTGGCCGCGGCGTCAGCGACTATGCCGAACTCGCCGGTCGCGTCGACAGACGAGCTTGACGAAGAGACAATCGTCAGGCCCAGACAACCTCTGGATGAAGTTACGGTCGTCCACGCGCGGCGCGAATCTCCGCCGTTAGCCCAACCGTCAACCGCCGTTCCTCCGGCGGGCGTAAATCCCTGGCGTATTTTAGTGCCGGCTGCGATTGCCCTCGTGGCGGTTTTCGGTGTGGTGTTTCTGCTCACGCGTGGAAGCGGTCAAACCCAATCACCTAATGCGAACCTCAATCAGCCCGGACTGGTGGCCGATCCGAACAGCCAACCGGTTCAGCCGGTCGGTACGCCCACCGGCGAAAGCGAACGTAACATCCAGTCGCAACCATCACTGACGCCGACTCCCCGCAACGATAGCGTGAACGCGAACGCGGGTGAGCAAATACCGCCAACGACGGTCACGGGCAATTTCGGTTCAAACAGTAATCGCAATGCAAATCAGCGAGAATCACCTACGCCCAAACCTTCTCCGAAGGAAGAAGATGAGCCGCCTCCGCCGCCCAAAGTCTCGCCCACAGTGCGGGTCGCGCCAAAATCAACGCCTACGCCCGAGTAAGAGAACCTCGGTCACGATTGCTTAATGGCCTCGAGAATCAGTTGGCGGAATACCCCTGCGCGATCGATCTCGATTTCAATCTCCGCCACATAGCAGGGTAGCGCGAAGTTCAATGAACGAAGTTTTGCGGCGTCCTTTGCAGTTGTCAGAATAGCCTGCGCGCCTTTGTTTTGCGCCTGGCGGACGATTTCATCGATATCGGTTTGCGTAAAGTTGTAATGATCTCGAAAGCTGCGCTCGTAACCCAGCGAGTAACCCTCAGACCGGAGGAGGCTGAAAAACGATTCGGGGTTGCCAATACCGCAAAATGCTCCGACGGATAAAGCTTTGATTTCGCCAGAGTCGATCATCGGAGAGTTCGTCGTGACTGTGCGCAGTTGCGTGTGCTTCATCCGAGAGAGAAGGACCGTTATGCCAGGATGGATTGTTTCGATCTCGCCGCGCAGCGGTCCGGGATTTTTTGAATCAGCCCGGGTGATAATCACGCAGTCGGCGCGCAATAACTCGTAAATAGGTTCCCGCAGAATTCCGCCGGGAAGTGAGTGCCGGTTACCCCACGGATTTGTCGCGTCCACCGTCAGAATGTTCAGGTTGCGAGCGATTCGTTGATGCTGAAATGCATCATCGAGCACAAAGACGTCGCTTCCAAGATTTTCAATTGCCCAACCTGCCGCAGAAACGCGATCCGCGTCGCAAATTACCGCGGCTTCACCCTTTAATTTGTCAGCGAGCATGAAAGCCTCATCGCCGGTTTTCGTAACATCCGCGAGAAGCTCTTTACCGTTTGAAGCGATTACTCGCCGGCTGGGATTGGCCCGTCCATAGCCTCGCGTGAGGACGCAAACGTTGCGACCCAGAGAGGCCAATTCTCGGGCAGTCCATTCGACGAGAGGTGTCTTGCCGGTTCCTCCGGAAGTGAGGTTGCCGACGCTGACGACTGGTACGCCGACCGGCTGCGCACGAAAAATTCCGCGCCGGTAGCAGGCATTACGGGCCTTGACGAAGATGCCGTAAAGACCGCTGATTGGTGCCAACGCAACTGTCGCGGCTCGGTTCATTTGGCTGCGGTAACGTGAATTGCGGAGAAGGGAACTGACTCGTTTACGGATGAGCGCGACGATAATAACCTGGCGAGAATTTGCATCGTGCGGTCCGTCGCTCCTCGATTGTGATCACAAACAGCCAACGCCCGTTGGCCAATTTCCCGTCTGCGAGATTCGTCTTTCAGAAGTTCCCGGATGGTTATCGCCAGTTGGCTAGCGGCGTCCGAAATCGCTACCTCTCCGAGTTGAACGAGTGCGCCTTCTCTGAGAAAGGCTTTGATGATAGCGGCAAAATTATCGGTGTGCGGCCCGGTGATTACGCAAACGCCCTCGACCGCAGGTTCGAGTACGTTGTGCCCTCCGTGGGAAGCAATGCTACCGCCGATGAAAGCGATGTCGGCGAGAGGAAATACGGCTCGCAGTTCGCCGATCGAATCCAACAGGATGACATCGCAAGTCGCGTCGTCTTTTCCCGGAGAAGTTGTTCGGCGCGCCCATGACAGGCCCGAGGCGGCGATTAGTTCCGCGACTTCGTTGAAACGTTCGGGATGTCGCGGTGCGATCAATAATCTAACGCGCTTATGGTGTTCAGATTGATTTACCCGCTTGAAGGCGTCGATTAGAACCTGCTCTTCCGGCCAGTGTGTGCTCGCTGCGACTATCAGCGATTCGCTTTCAGTCAAACCAAAGCGGCCGCGAATGTCCGAACTGACGGCGGCGTCGCTGCCGGCGCTGTTTGCGATGTCAAACTTCAGATTGCCAGACGACAACGTTCGATCGCTCGCCATGCCAAGTTCGCGAATCCGTGTGACATCTCGCTCAGACTGCATAATTGCTATCGAAAGATTATTCAGCATGCGCGATGTAAACATGCGGATCATCTTATAGCGGGGGAAGGAAGTTGCTGAGATGCGACCGTTGACAAGCGCCACTGGAATTGATTGGCTCCGGCAAGTCCGTAGCAGATTCGGCCACAGTTCGGTCTCCATGATCAGGATGGCCGACGGTTGCAAGGTCCGCAGAACGCGCCGAACGGTCCACGCCCAGTCAATCGGGAAATAGAATACGGCCGCTACGTCCTGTCGGAAGATACGCTGGGCGACCTGCTGTCCGGTGACAGTCGTGGTTGAAACTGCCAACCGATAAGACGGAAAGCGTTCGCGCAACGCTCGAACCAATGGACGCGCCGCTTCGGTCTCTCCGACAGAGACACAATGCAGCCAGATCAATGGCTGGTCTGAAGCGGCTAATCCGGGAAGGTTACCGAGCCTTTGACTCAGACCGGTGACGTACTTGCGGGTACGAAGTGCGTCAATCGCGAAACGCGGCAACAGCACTACGAAGCCGACCGTCAGGAGCAGGCTGTAAAGGAAATACATGGTGGCACAGACTTCAGTCTGTGATCTTTTGAATCGTCAGCGTTCTATCTTAGTCCATTGACTACACAGACTGAAGTATGTGCCACTACTTCGCTCGTTCGATATAACGACCTTCAATGGGATCGACGCGGATGCGATCGCCTTCGTTGACAAAAGGCGGGACCTGGATAATTACACCGTTTTCAAGGGTGGCCGGCTTGTTAACATTGGAAACCGTCGCGCCCTTTAGCGAAGGCTCAGTTTGGGTCACCGTCAACTCGAGCGAGGGCGGCATATCAATACCAATCGGCGCGCCTTCGTAAAACTCGGCTTGAATCTTCAGGCCGGGCGCCAGCCATTGCGCCGAATCGCCCAGCTCGTCATCGCTCAAAGCGACCTGTTCGTAATTCTCAGTGTTCATGAAATGGTGGTGGGATCCATCGGAGTAGAGATACTCCATTTCGTGCTGTTCAAGCGCGGCGCGATCGACCGTGTCGGCCGACCGGAAGCGATGCTCGAACGATGAACCGGTGCGCAGGCTGCGCAATTTTGTTTGGATCATTGCGCGCAGGTTTCCGGGCGTATGATGACGAAATTCAACTACGCGGCACGGTTCCCCTTCGAACACGATCACCATGCCTCTCCTGATTTGGGTTGCTGGAATTGCCATTATATTTATTGAATCTTTCTGATCTAAATTTTTTTGTTGTCGCTACTGACGGCAACCGACAGGTTATTGCAAACGACGAGTCTAGCGGCACGCCGGTCTGAATGTCCAGCCGCTAATTCAGGTTTTTGCCCGGTAAAAACAGAACGAGCAAACCTTGCTGGATCCCGAAGGACCAACCTGGCTTGCCCGCTCTCAGGAGGAGCCCACCTACCTAAATGAATTAACGTCGGATGCTTTAAAGAGTTCCAGTTTTGTTTTCGGTTCGCTAGGCGGCGCGGGCGCGCAATTCGTGTCGCTTCCGAACCACCCGGTCGAGCCATTCCTGCGCCTGTTCGTAGCCGGGGTAGCGTTGCTCTTCAGCACGAAAAGCGGCGGTGTGATAGTACCGGCGACCCTTGATGATGCGGGCCGGATGTTTGATATGAAGCATTTCGTGGAACAGGATGTATTCGACAAACCACTCGGGAACATCTGCTGAATCAAGCGTTTTGCTGATCGTGATGGTGTCGTGCGCCGCGTCATGATGGCCAAGAATGCTGCGCGCCCGTCGTTGTGACCAGGTCAAAACAGGTTTATCAATCTCGCCGCCGAAATAACGGCGGTTGAGCCGCGAAAACAGTTTGTCCAGATCGTAAACACGGCCGTTCGCTGATGAGACTACCTTCCGCCCTCGCTGTCTGCGGGCGAGATCCGACGCGCGCAAAACTTCCGGGCTAAAAGCGTAAGCACGATAGATCCGTTCTTCATGGCGCGGAGCCTTGCGCGACAGCAAGCGGGCGACTAACAGAAAGGCCAGAGCGCGAATAACTTCTGGAGGTGCTGACTCCAAAAGATCGGAGATGCGAACAAAAACTCGGCCACCACGGACACGGATCGTGTGATGCAGGCCGGCGTACGGATAAAATTTCACTTCAATCGCCGAGAGATCGGGCTGAAAGCGTTTGCGTCCGCCGCCGAGCTGGCGAAAGGCGTCGGTGAACACATTTCTGAAATGAAGATTGGGTTGTGACATCGCCGGTAAGCCTGGTACGAGGGCAATCTTATGGGCCATACAAT
This sequence comes from Pyrinomonadaceae bacterium, assembly GCA_035469005.1. Taxonomy (GTDB): domain Bacteria; phylum Acidobacteriota; class Blastocatellia; order Pyrinomonadales; family Pyrinomonadaceae; genus UBA11740. The sequence goes on from DATISD010000507.1 coordinate 9,160, forward strand.
GACGAGTCAAACCCGGCTGGTCCAATGACGGAAAACCCCTGAAAGTCGGCGATTTGACGACGAACGCGGCCACACTCGGATTGAGCGAACAGGCTAAATCTCAGTATTTCAGCATTTACACCGAAACACGTGTTTAGACTTTCCCTGGGCTCCGAACGTCTCGTGAAACGACGAGACGAAACACTCCATAATTGCTAGGAATTTGAAGAATTCGTTATACTGGCCGACGTAGGACTTACTTTCGCAAATCCCCTACTACCGAATGACTCGACAGACCCATTCACCTAAATCCGGACGCCCAAAACCCGACTCTCGTCGTCAGGCTGTGTTGGCGACTGTAATCGAGTCGTACTTGATTACCGGCGAACCTGTCGGATCGCACACCATCTCCGACCGGTTTGCGCGCGCAGCGGGTTGGGGATCGGCGACCATTCGTAACGTGATGTCCGAATTAGAGGAAATCGGATTGCTCGAGCAACCTCACACTTCAGCCGGACGAATTCCGACTGACAGCGGTTACCGGTACTACGTCGACAACATGCTCGACTCGACTCAATTGTCGGAAAACGATCTGAGCGCGATTGAAAGCATCAGTTTTGGCAAGGAGACTACTGCTCGGCCCGATCGTTTAATGGAGAGAGCATCGCACGTACTGTCAGAACTTTCAGAAAATGTAGGAATCGTGGTCTGGCCCTCGCTCGCCGATAATCGGCTGAAGCAGATTCGTTTTATGAAGCTGCCTGACACTCGAATCCTGGTCGTGTTGGTTTCGACCTCTAACATCGTGCATGACAAGGTCATCACGCTCGACGAAGAGATCACCCAGGATGAGTTGAACCGCACCGCCCGTTACTTAAATGCGGAATTCGAGGGCAAGAGTCTGTTTGCCATTCGCGCGGAGATTATCGCGCTCTTGAAACAGGAAAAGGCGCTCTACGACTCGGTCGTGAGAAATGCGATCCTTTTATGCGAGCGGAGTTTGCAGGATGAAGATGCCGAGACTGCCGAAGTGTACCTGGACGGAGCGTCGAATATTCTTGGGAAGCCCGAGTTCTCGCGCGCTGAGAACATCCGCGAACTGTTTCGCACTTTTGAAGAAAAATCCCGCCTGATTAAGATTCTTAATGAGTGCGTGGCAGATGATTCCCACGAGGGCGCTGTTAAGGTGCTCATTGGTCACGAGAACCTCGCGTCCTCCCTGCAGCATTGTGCGGTGATTACCACGTCGTACAGACTGAGCGCTGATTTGTCTGGCACAATTGGCGTGGTCGGTCCCACAAGGATCGAGTACGGACGTATGATGGCTGTGGTAAACTACCTCGGGCGCTTCATTGAACGCGCGTTTATGAATGAAGCGTCACTTCATTAAATTGCCGCGACTAGGCAACAGTTCTCCGATCCACTAATCGATTCCAAATGGCAGCAGACAAGAAGCAGAAGCCGTCAAACAGCATTCCTATTCATTTCACCGACTCAGATGAGACGCCTGCGATGGAAGAGGAGCTGACAACTCAAGATCTGGAAGCGGAGCTTTCAGCTTTGGACCCGGACGAATT
>DATISD010000508.1:0-4447 GCA_035469005.1 Pyrinomonadaceae bacterium
CTGGGATCTCGCTCGGCAAATCGCACGGCTGCTCGTCGAACCATGTTGACGCCCACGATTTCGTGCCGCGCCCCTTGCTTGACGGGAAGCAAACCGACGCCGACAGTTCGCTCCATCCGGCCATGAGCCGATTCGACGTCAATGATCGGCGGCATCGGGGGATAAGGTTGGACTTGCTTTTCACGGATTGCGGGCCCGAGATTCGGGTCCTGCATCAGAAGTTTTACCGCTTCTTCAAACTCCTGGTAGCTGGGCAGCGGTTGAATGCCCGACTCCGAGACTTTGACGCGCCTTGGCTGATCAAGATCTCCGTCAACTAAAATCGTCCGGTTGTTCGTGTAGTCGTAAAAAGTTGCGCGGTAAAGATTCGGCGGCGGCAAAGGCCGCGCCGGTTTGCTCTCGACTTCTGGTTCGACCAACTCGAACGAGAGCATTCGATTGCGAGTCTTCGCGAGGAACTCCTGAACCGAGGGATGGTCGGCCAGGGCCCGCGCAACTTGATCGATCCTTTTTTGATCGGGGCCGCGCGGCTCGATTTTCAATTTCAATTCGTCCTCCAAAGCAGCCGCACTCCTTTTTTGCGGCCGCGCTGCTTTGCTTCTTTTCTTCATGGCATTACTCCCTTGAATTCAGATCAAGATTTCATTGTTCTCCTCTTACCTGATCAAGGGGGACGGACAGGGATGACAATACTCTAAAGCGGACCAGCTGGAGCGAGAAGGATGCGGCTTGCGGAGTCGCAGGCTCTGGGACCAGCCTGTTGAAGTTCAACCCTTGGACTTGCGAGGTGAACGAATAATAGTAGAAGGATAGTTTTGGGTCAACAGAAATTCGGAGCGATAGATAATGATCACCACCAATTTGATAATCCAAATGCGGGAAGAAAGTGGGATAATAAACTGACTGCTAAAGAGCGAATGCGAATCGCTATCATCGGCGGCGGCATTGGCGGTTTGACCGCAGCGCTGGCGTTGAGGCAATTCGGCTTTGAACCGCAGGTCTTCGAGCGGGCGCCAGAACTCCTGGAAGTGGGCGCGGCCATAATCATGTGGCCTAATGCGATGCGCGTGCTGCATCGACTTGGGTTGGCTGAGATGGTTCGTGTTGACGGCGGCTCGCTGGAAGAGGCCCGCTGGCTGAACCGGGATGGACAACTGCTAAACCGCTTCGCGTTGCCAAGGACCGACCTCCCGGCAATCGTCCTTCATCGTGCTCATCTTCAACAAGTGCTACTGGGCGCTCTTCCTTCTGATTCAATCCACCTCGGTCACATCTTCGAATCGTACCAACAAAACTCGGACGTTATCGTCGCAAAGTTTAATGACGGGACATCGCTGGAATTCGATTTGTTGGTTGGCGCTGATGGACTTCATTCACGTGTCCGAAGCCAATTGCTAAACGACGGCCCACCGGTTGATCGCGGCTACATCGCCTGGCGCGGCGTTGTATCCTTCACGCCTGAGCCGGTTACCCCGGCAAGCGCAATCGAGATTTACGGGAGTGGCCAACGATTCGGCATCGGGCCGTTAGGCTCCGGGAAAGTTGGTTGGTGGGCAAGTGTTAACCAGAACTCCGGAGTCGTCTCTGACTCTCAGCGGGATCCGGCTGACGATCTGACACCCCGTGAGGAACTTCTGCAGTTGTTTGATGGCTGGTGCGAGCCGGTGCTTGAGTTGATTCGGGCCACGCCCCTAACTTCCCTGATCCGCAATGCTGTCTTCGATCGTCAGCCGGTCAGGAGATGGGGCGAGGGGGTTTTGACTTTGCTCGGCGACGCCGCCCATCCAATCACCCCGAACCTGGGCCAGGGTGGATGTTTGGCAATTGAAGACGCGGCGATTCTGGCTCGATGTCTTAACCAATATGTTTGGCCCGCGAACGGCGAAAGGCACGAGGCCGCACGTTCGATTGCCGTTGCGCTGCGAAAATTCGAAGTGCTACGCTTCGCGCGCACAGCAACCGTTACGCGCTGCTCTCGAATGTATGGCGTAGTGGGCCAGTGGGACGATCGCTGGGCGGTGCGGTTGCGTCGCATGACACTATCAACGGTTCCCGACGTGTTGACTCAACGGTTATTGCGTTGGCTATTTGATTATGATGCTTACGCCGTAAGCATTTGACGATAGGCGAGGGCCCGAGTCACGCCCAGAGTCCGATTGACTCGAGGAAGACTTTGCCCAATGAGTCCGCGGCTATGCCGTCGTGATGTGCGGAAAGCCTTTGGCCTTGCGGCAACTGAGCAATCTGGATTTGGGCTCTGCCCGGTAGTTGGACGCAGCCCCAAATTCATTAGGAAGCTAGACGGAAGCGCAGAGCGCTTCCGCACATCAAGCGGCATAGCCGAGTCCGCTGAATCACTTTTTACGTAAAGCCCACAAGGAGAACTCCATGAGTCGCCTGCCAATTCTATCGTTAGTTTTGTTGGCGTTATCTGCGCCGGCGTTCGCGCAACCGCGTTCCACTGGTGATGCGAGAACGCCAACCATCACTGAAAAAGTGGTCGCGATGCAAAAGTTTCCCGGCTACTTTCCTTTTTATTGGGATGCGAAAGCTGGAAGGCTATGGCTGGAAATCGACAAGTGGAATTCTGAGTTTCTGTACGTCGAATCTTTACCCGCGGGCAGCGGATCGAACGACATCGGTTTGGATCGAGGGCAGCTGGGCCAGGCCCATGTCGTGCGATTTGAACGCGTCGGGCCGCGCGTTTTGTTGATTGCTTCCAACGAAGGTTTTCGGGCGAACAGTGATAACGCCGACGAGCGCCGCGCGGTCAAGGACGCCTTTGCTGAATCGACGCTGTGGGGATTTGAAGTCGGCGCTGAAGAAGGCAATCGCGCGCTCGTGGACGCGACGGCATTTTACCTACGTGACGTCCACGGAATTCCGGGCACGCTGCAGCGCGGCCAACAGGGCCAGTTTCGCCTCGATCCGACGCGCTGTGCTTTCTATCTCGCCAATACGAAGAATTTCCCCAGAAACACCGAAGTCGAAACAACGTTGACGTTTACGACTGAAGGCGAACCGGGACCGTTGGTGCGATCCGTGACGCCGATGGGCCAGGCAATCACCGTCCGCGAACATGTTTCGTTCGTTGAACTGCCGCCGCCGGGCTTCAAGCCGCGCGTCAATGATCCGCGGGCGGGCTTCTTCGGAATCCAGTACATGGATTTTGCCACGCCCATCAGCGAGCCCGTCGTCAGGCGCTATATCGATCATCATCGCCTGCAGAAGAAAGATCCTGCCGCGGCGATGAGCGACCCGGTGAAGCCGATTGTTTACTACGTCGATCGCGGTGCGCCGGAACCAGCGCGCTCGGCATTGATCGAGGGCGCGAGCTGGTGGAACCAGGCATTCGAAGCTGCCGGCTACCGAAATGCATTTCGCGTCGAAGTCATGCCTGAAGACGCTGACCCAATGGACGTTCGCTACAACGTGATCCAATGGGTCCATCGTTCGACGCGCGGCTGGTCATACGGATCTTCTTTGAGCGATCCGCGCACCGGCGAGATCATTCAGGGCCGGGTGAGTCTGGGCTCTTTGCGTGATCGTCAGGATTTTCTGATTGCTCAAAGTCTGCTGGCGCCCTACGGAAGAGACAAATCGGTCGTCAATAAAATCATGGAGCAGGTGGTCCTCGCGCGGCTGCGGCAACTCGCCGCCCACGAAGTCGGTCACACGCTGGGCCTGCAACACAACTTCGCAGCAAGCACTACCGACCGCGCCTCAGTAATGGATTATCCGGCGCCGCTGGTTAAGCTCGGCCCGGATGGCTTGCCCGAATTTTCCGACGCGTACACGAAAGGCATCGGTGATTGGGACAAGGTCGCAATCGCCTACGGTTATCAGGACTTTCCCGGGGGCACAAATGAAACGGCGGCGCTGGACAAGATTTTGAGCGACGCATTCACACGCGGCCTGCGATATCTCACCGATCAGGACGCGCGACCCGCCAGCGCGGCGAGTTCATATACACATCTTTGGGACAACGGCGCGAACGTCATCGATGGTCTGACCCAGGTGATGAAGATACGCGCGACGGCGCTGAACCGCTTTGGCGAAAACAATATTCGCGAAGGCGCGCCGATGGCCACGCTCGAAGACGTGCTCGTGCCGCTCTACATGTATCACCGCTATCAGGTCGAAGCGGCGGCGAAGCTGGTTGGCGGCGAAGACTACACGTTCAGCCTGCGCGCGAAAGGCGATAAGAATCCGCAGATCATCGCGCCTGAGGAGCAACGTCGCGCGCTCGCCGCGGTGCTGGACACTTTGAAGCCTGAGAATCTTGCGCTGCCTGAATCATTGCTGAAGTTGATTCCACCCCGACCACCGGGTTACGGCCGGAACCGCGAAGACTTTCGCATCCGCACCTCTCCAACTTTCGACGCCCTCGCGCCGGCGGAAGCGATCGCCAGCCACGTTTCGGATTTTCTTTTGAATCAGGAGCGCG
>DATISD010000509.1:0-1702 GCA_035469005.1 Pyrinomonadaceae bacterium
TTTTTGCTTGATGGCGTAGTCCAATCCGACCAGAAACATCTCTCCCGAACCCGAGCCCTGCGGCCCCAGAACCTTCACGCTGTAGAGTTCGACATCAGGTGCGATGCTGGCAATGATACCGGCACAGGCCGTTCCATGGCCTGCTTGATCGCCGGAGGTCGACGGCCGGAATTCGAGGCGCCCATCGACGGTTACGATTTCTACCGATTCCTTGACTTTACCTTTGAGGTCTGGATGCTCAGTATCGATTCCGCTATCAACCACGGCGACTCGAACACCTTTACCGGTGCGCCCTTTCCAGAGGGTCTCTGGCTGAATCGCCGACCATATATCGATTGTTGGCGGCGCAGTCGATTCGGTCATCGTCGACAAGTTCCCTTCAAAGCAGAATCAAAAACCGAATTGCCCCATACCACCGCTTCGGCTCTGCGCGAACCGCTCAACTGACTCCAGCAGTTCCAGGCACAGTTTTCTTTCCGCATCTCCCGAATTAAGAATGTCCCGCAGCGATAACCAAATAGTAAGCAAATCCCGATGCGCGCCTACCGTCGGATTGTTTGCCAGCCATTCGCGTTCGGCTTCCTGGCGTTGCGCGTGGGATTTGGTCGTTAAGGACGATCGAATCGAAAAATTGAACAGTGATTCGACTAAATGGGCAATTTCGTAAGCCTCGACGAGTTGGGCGATGGGTTCGGCAAACCGCGCTGCGCGATCCATTTCGGCTGGCGTAAATGGCGGATAGGGCGGATCGCCCGGACGATTGACGAACTCCAGCACACCTACCAATTCGTTTTCTGCGCGCAGAGGAGTGGCCAACAAGGTCACGGTTTTAAAACCGGTGCGTCTGTCAGCTTCAGACCAGAACGAGCCTTCTTGCGCGACGTCTGCGACCGCCATTGGCTGTTGAGTCGAAAAGACCAAACCGGCAATGCCCGCGCCTGGTGGCAGGTGCAAGGCCAGCAACTCGTCGGTAACGCCACTGGTCGCAGTGAGAAATCTCAGGCCACCGCCGTCTCCATCGCGCACCAATACCGAGGCAGCCGCGGAATTAACTGCGTGATTTGCAGTTTGCAGCAAATTGTCAATCGCCCGGCACAACGACACTGTCAGCGAGTTGGACACGTCAATTGAGGAGGCTACCTCGCTCAACTGTTCCACGAATGATTTTGGGTTAGCGCCCGGGTCTGGCGGATTTTCACTCATACTTCATGTTCCATCTCGAATCGATTGAAGTCTCGATTCACTTTGCGTTGCGGCATTATACAGATGCAAATCGTTACCGCAAAAAAAGCCTCGTGCTTCGTCAATGAATTTCGCGCCATCTTGCTCTCCATCAAACGACCGGATATATTGCGCACTTAACGGAGTAATCATAAATGAGTTCTGAATCAACTGTTGCGGACTTTGCGCCGCAGGCCTTTGTCTCGGCCGGCTTGGATCGCGCGGCGGAGTTTCAATCGCAGGGAAAACTGGAAGCAGCAGCAGCCGAATTGGAGAAGAGCGTTGAGGCTGCGCGCGCCACCCCTTACGAAATTGAATTCTTAACCCGCATCCGGCTGGGGATGACGTTGGCCGACGTATATTTGGATCTCAATCGGCTTGAAAACGCCCGGTGCTTTCTGTCCGAAGAGACCGCTTTTGCCGAAAGAATTTCGCAAATCATGCAGGCGACCGGCACGCTCAATCAGAAGCGGCAGGCAAT
>DATISD010000510.1:0-4023 GCA_035469005.1 Pyrinomonadaceae bacterium
AACTCGGGCGCTTTAACCTGCGCACGTCCGAGATGAACACTGCGGAACGGCGCGCGCTTCCGGGCATCAGCAGTCAACGCTCAGAAATTCTCATCGCGGGCGGACAGATTCTCGAGGGCGTGATGCAGGCTCTGAAGATCGACTCGTTGCGCACGTGCAGTTGGGCTTTGCGCGAAGGAGTACTCATTGATCGCTTACGCGAGATCGAAGACGAATCGAGTCCGCCACTGCCTGACTTGTTGCCGGACTATCGACTGCGCGGGGTGCATGCAGTCGGCCACCGGTTCGGATACGAAGAAGGGCATGCGTATCAGGTCGCGCGGTTGTCGGAGAGGATCTTTGGCTATCTGGTACGGACGGGAGCAACCGATCTTACTCGTCATCATCGGATGCTGCTTTCGGCTGCGGCCCTGCTTCACGATGTCGGTTATCACATTGCGCACGAATCCCATCACAAGCATTCGCTTTACCTGATTAAGAACTCTGAGTTGACCGGGTTTTCCGAAACCGAACGCGATGTTATCGCCAACGTCGCGCGATATCATCGCGGTTCGGATCCCAGAGAGCGGCACGAATCGTTTGGGGCCTTGAATGAGGCCGATCGAGATACGGTGATACAACTGGCGGCGATTCTGCGCATCGCCGACGCGCTCGACCGCCGCCACGATAGCCGCGTTAACGATTTGCGTTGCGTGCGCAATGGACGCGTGGTGCATATCGAGCTGCAGGCAACTGCGAACTGTGAGCGCGAAATCATGGCCGCCGAGCAAAAGCGTGAACTCTTCGAACAGGTCTTCAACTGCCGGCTTTCGTTCGGTCGCAGGGCGGCGCTGAAACGAGCTTGAACTTTCAGTCCCCCAAATCAAAAAGTAACGCAGACTGTCGAGTCTGCGTGCTGATGAAGAGGTGCGCAGGCTGGACAGCCCGCGCTACAACTGCCGCGTCAGCGGGTGGGATAAGGAAGATCTTGAAGGATCGACTTATCAGCCACGCGGATGGCACTGACCTTAACGATTTATGAAAGGCAAACGAATCGAAGGCGTGGATTGCTCAGCTCCGGCTGAGGACATGATCCGGCTTGTGCTTCGCACACAGGTGACGGCCATGTGCGCCCTGCGCAAGCAGGCACTGAATTGGACGGACCCGGAAGGTGTTCATGATATGCGCGTGCTGTCGCGCCGTCTGCGCAGCGCGATCGCCGACTTTGAACCTTACTTGCGCAAAACTCGTTTGCCGCTTACCAGGCTGAGGACAATCGCGCGCAGCCTCGGCCACGTGCGCGATGAAGACGTCGCGCTGGCCGCCCTGGAAAAGTTGAAAGCGGAAACGCACGGTGTTGTCGCTCAGGGACTTGAAATTCTAATCAACGAACGACAATTGCGTCGCGACAAGGCCCGCAGCGATTTGAAAAAGGCAATTCTACAATCGGCGATCGCAGAGTTGCTCGATGAATTTGAAAGTCGACTGAGTGACCCCACTCTATCGCCGGAAAAACCTCTGGCGCTGATAGAGGCTCCTCCTGCGCCGACTTTCCGGAGTATCGGCGCACGAGTTATCAGGGGGCGTCTCAAAGAGCTGCAGGCCACAAGTCCCCACATCTATTTTCCGTCTGACAACAAGGAACTACACGAGCTGAGAATTTTGACCAAGGGTCTTCGGTACGCCGTCGAATTGTTTGCCGTCTGCTGGGGACAGGATATGCGGGCGATCGCTAAAGAAATCGCCCAGCTGCAAACTTCTCTGGGCGAATTGCATGATTGCGATGTTTGGATGGCCGAATTAGGTACGCGCCTGAAAAGATCTGCGCGACGGGGTCGAACCGATCCCGATCACGTTCGAACCACGGCCGCGTGCACGTGGCTTTTGAGACATTTCGCGAGGGTCAGGACCGAACACTATCGCGACGCGCTCGGCCGCTGGCAGCAATGGCAGGCTGATGGATTCCTGAATAGTCTCACGTCGCTCATCGGACTGGAGCGCGACCGTCCCGGTCGCTAACGTGCGGGGCACGACGGAAGAGGGAGTATCAGTCTTATAATAACTGTGTTATGGCGAGAATTCCGGGCCTCCAAAAAAGAGAAGCCCCCTGGCATCTTCGTTGGTTCTACGGCGTGATGCGAAAGATGTTTGGCAAAGACCTGACACCGGCGAAAATTCAGATGCGCAAACCGGGCCTCGTCTGGGGCAGCATCGCGATGGAAGCCGGCATCGGTCGTAAGCGTCGCGTTTCTTTGCGCTATATCCAGTTGGCAAAAGTGCGCACCGCGGCACGCATAGGCTGTCCGTTTTGAGTCGATATCAATTCTGCTGTAGGCAGAAAAGCGGGATTGAGTGACGAGAAGTTGCTGGCCGTAAAAGGCGATGACCTGACGGCATTCAACGCGAAGGAGCGGCTGGTGATCGAGCTGGCGGATGCGATGGCCGGCGCACCGGCAAACGTTTCTGATGATCTCTACGCGCGCTTGCGTCAGGAGTTTTCCGAAGAACAGTTGATGGAGTTGAGCGCACAGATCGCTTTCGAGAATTATCGGGCGCGCTGGAACAGAGTGTTCGACGTCGGGAGCGATGAACTTTATCAACCCGGCTAACATTGAGGTTTTCTCCGCATGAAGTTCTTTCTGCTGGCAGTCCTGATCGTTCCGGCATTCACTCAGGCAAAGACACCGAAGCTCAACATTACCCTCCAGCACAACTCTGCGGGCGAGCAGAAGCGAAAGGAACAGATCGAGCGGTTGGCCGAACAATACGATCTGTCGAAATACACCATCACGCGTAACATTGTCATCGACCAGCAGGCGATCAATCATTCGTCGCCGGTGCTGACTCAGAACCTTCGCTTTCTTGATAACGACGATCGCGCGTTGTCAGCCTATGTTCACGAACAGGCGCACTGGTTATTGATGGAACACCATCGCATGCAGACGCGGGACATGCTGGCTGAATTGCTGAGACTTTTTCCAAATATTGACACAGCGCCGCCGTATGGAGACGGAAACGCGGGCACTTCGTATCTTCATCTGGTGGTACTCATGCTGGAGTGGCAAGCGCTCGAAAACCTGTTGGGCGTGGAACGCGCCCGAGCGGTGATGGAATTCAAGCGCGAAGATCATTACAAAGCGCTGTACGCAACGGTGATTGATCATCGAAACCAGATGGAAAGTTTTCTCAAACGATACGGCGTAAAGTGGTGAATCCACACTTCCCTGCGATAAGTCCACCCGCGAAGCGGAGCTGGTCGCCTGATTTATTTTCTCTGTGCAAGCTCTGTGGTTCTCCGTGTCTCTGTGGTGGTATTTGCTGAAGATAATTTCACCACAGACATGTTTTCTTCAGAGGGAAATCGCTTCAAAGAGCTGACGGATATGATTGATCTCGAGCGCCAGTGCTGTCCTTTTCTTCAGTTCCGGCTAAACGTAGCAGCCGGCGGCGGGCGGTTGCAGCTGGAAATCACCGGACCTGAGGGCACGAAAGATTTCCTGTTGAGTACCTTCGAATGGAGATCCTCATGAACGAAACCATTCAAGCGTTTGTCGATTCAATCAATAGGCACGATGTTGCGTCGCTCGCAAAGTTGATGAGCGGTGATCATGTCTTCATCGATGCTCACGGCAACGAAACGCACGGAAAAGAAACAATGACCGCCGGGTGGCGCGGCTACTTCGAATGGTTTCCGGATTATTACATCGAGGTGGCAGACGTATTCGACAATGGCGAGAATTTCGCGATGTTCGGTTTTGCCGGCGGATCATTCAAAGGAAACCCAGATGCGAAGTGGCGACTGCCCGCGGCCTGGAAAGCGATTGTGAAAGACGGCCGCATCGCTCTGTGGCAGGTATTCGCTGATACGAAGATTCCGTTCGAACTCATGGAACGCAGATAAGCAAGTGCTTCCTGGTGGCGAATCCTATCTCGTGCGTGCTAAATCGGAGCTAAGCGAGTGTGAATTGTTTCTTAACTCTGTGGATGGTACGCACGCCGCTGGCGTGCTTGCGACGCGAAAGCACGCCGGAGGCGTGCGTACCG
>DATISD010000511.1:0-2546 GCA_035469005.1 Pyrinomonadaceae bacterium
GTTCTCTCTTCGTCAATCTCGTTGAATGAAATGTCCCACCATTGCCGAATCGCAATTTCGCCGTCGCGCCATTCAACCAGATGTCCGGGAGGAACTGTCTTGATGCCGCGAAAAAGTGTGTTCGGATCCGGCGCCCAGAGAAAGGTCAGAAATTGATGAAGCGATTCTGTGTCGAGTTCAGGCTTTATGAATTCAGCGGCGAGAATCGATTTGATTTCAGAGGCGAAAGCAAGCAGAGGTTGCCTTCCCTGACGGTCGGGGTTCTGACCTTGACCATAATAAAGCGGTTTGATGCCGACTCGATCGCGTACGAGGAATAGCTTTCGCTCTTTATTGTCCCAAAGCGCGAAAGCAAACATGCCGTTCAGCTTTGTGAGCGACTGTTCATCCCACTCGGCCCAGGCAGCGAGCAAAACTTCCGTGTCGGTGTGCGTCCTGAACTGGTGACCTTTGGTGGTTAGTTGTTCGCGTAGCTCGCGATAGTTGTAAATCTCGCCATTAAGGATCAAGACAAATCGGCCATCAGCGGAAAGCATCGGCTGATGACCGGCGCTACTGGTGTCGATGATCGACAATCGACGATGACCGAAACAAACGCGGTGTCCGTCACTGTTGATTTGAGACGATGTCCAGACACCCTGGTCGTCGCGCCCGCGATGCTCGATGCAGTTGAGCATCGCCTCGATGCGCGTGTCAGGGTCAGTTGAGATTAGTCCGGCAATGCCGCACATGACTTATTTCCGGGATCGAATCAATGTCATAATGTTTTGAAATGTTTAGAGGCGGGCTACTGCCCGCCTTCATTTCGATCGTGGGTGTCCGGCGGGCGGTAGCCCGCCTCTAAACGAAATCGATCGAACAAAACATTGAATCAATGAATTCTGGCAAATCCTCCGGGCTGCGACTCTCAAGGAACCGTGCACTGCTCGGGCTCGCGATCTTTCTGCTCGCTTTCGGCGTGCGCGTTCTCAGTTGGCATGATACACGTCTCGAAGTCGGAAAAGTACAGACCGTAGTCACCGCCGACTACAAACGCGTCGCTCAGCTGTTGCGCGATGGCGGACTAAAATCATTTTTTAGCTCTTCCTCACCGCTGGCCGATTTGAATAATCTCGGTCACCCTCCCGGCTATTCCATCATGCTCGCGTCAATCCAATCGTTGTTCGGGTCCTCTGACAGCGCGGTGCAGTTCGTGCAGATAGCCTGCGACGCACTGGCGGCGGTTATGATCTTTCTGATAGTTGCCGAGCTGTTGCCTCTTAGCCCCGGCGTGATAGCAGGATTACTGGCCGCGCTCTCCCCCCAATTTGCGTGGAATTCAGTTTTGCTCCTGCCTGATTCGATTTCAGTGCTGCCGATTCTGATCGCGATCTTTCTAATCGTCCGTGGAGCAAAACGTCCACGCCTGCTGACCTTTCTGCTTGCCGGAGCTCTGACAGGAATTTCGTGCTGGCTCAGGGCGAACATAATGCTGCTGACGGTTTTTGTGGCGTTGGCCGTGCCGCTAGTTATTAAGCGCGAGACGAAATCGACGAGCAGGGTGCTCGCGAACCGCCGGCAGGATGCCAGCGCTCCCTGGAAATGGCGTCTCGCGCTCGCTGTCGTGTGCGGCACGTTGGCCGTCGTCCTGCCTTTAACACTGCGGAACGCGATTGTCTTTCATCGCTTCATTCCGCTTTCGCTCGGCGCGGGTCAAACCCTGCTGGAAGGCATCGCCGACTATGACCGTGAAGGAAGGTTCGGTATTCCGCAAACCGATATGGGCATCATGAAGCAGGAAGCGGAGATTTATCAGCGTCCGGATTATTACGGCACGCTCTTCAATCCGGACGGGGTCGAGCGCGAACGCGCACGCTTGTCGCGCGGTTTCGCAGTGATTCGCTCGCATCCATTTTGGTTTGCGGGAGCGATGGCGCGTCGGGCGTCGTCGATGGTGAGGCTGGAGCGGGCGCGTTTGATCTCGACCGAGCCCGCCGTCAGTCATCCACTTCAACGGGGTTCATATCCGGACTCGGTTCTTTATCCTTACTCAATGCTCAAAGACGTAGGTTCAGCTGCGGCCGAGATTAGTGTTGACAGGGAGGTCGGACCGGGTGGGGCGCTAACAATTGCAGGTGATCAGTCACGATACGGAGACCAGGCGGCGTGGACACTAGGTTTGCATCCCGATTCGGATTATCTCTTGGAGACTGCCGTTAAGGTTGAGCGCGGTCGTATGCGGATTTCGATCGTTAGCGGGAACACGGCTCTCTCATCGGTAGTGGTCGACGCGCTTGCAGAAACGAAACCTGAAGATCAGCCGTTCGTTCCACTGCAAATGGCTTTCGTCACCGATAACGGTCCAACTCGAATTGTGGTCAGCAACGAAGCTTCAGATGTGCCCAACCCGTTGATCAAGATCGCGCCCGTCGCTTTTGACGATCTTGGGCCGGCGCGATTCCTCTGGACGCGGTATCCGCGATTTGTGATTCACGGAGTTCAGAAGATCTTTCTGACTGCGTTGATTTTGCCATTGGCGATTATGGGGCTTCTCATCCTGATCTTTC
>DATISD010000512.1:0-2065 GCA_035469005.1 Pyrinomonadaceae bacterium
CTCAGAGGCGGTCACGCATTCAGTCAAGAACGTCGGCAAGACGCGGTACGAAGGGGTCGACATCGAGTTCAAATGACTGGAGCGCAAGCGTCCTCGCTCGCAAGATTAGTCGCGCATTTGCATAGCAACCGGGACGGTTGCGCTCCAGTCGCTTCGGCGCACACTTCAGCCTGTAGCCTACGCTTACTTTGCCCTTAGCGCTTCGCTCTTTGCCCCTGGCCGTAATCATGAAAGCAGTCATTTTCGAAAATCATGGTGGACCTGACGTTCTGGAGTTCACTGACGTTCCTGATCCAAAAATCAATCCTAATGAAGTTTTGATTGAAGTGCGCGCCTGCGCGCTGAACCATCTGGACGTGTGGATGCGCAACGGTCTGCCGGGAATCAAGATTCCGCTGCCGCACATTCTCGGGAATGACATCGCCGGGGTGGTCCGCGAAGCCGGTGGGCTAGTTGACTGGGTGAAGGTGGGCGATGAGGTCATGATTCAACCCGGGGTGTCGTGCGGTCATTGTGCGGAATGTCTCGCGGGCCGGGACAATATGTGCGACCAGTACGACATCATTGGTTATCGTCGGGACGGCGGCTATGCGGAGCTTGTGTCGGTGCCCGGCGTGAACGTGATCCCGAAACCAAAGAATTTGAGCTGGCCCGAGGCTGCTGCCTTGCCGCTCGTGACGTTGACTGGGTGGCACATGCTGGTCAAACGCGCGAACGTTCAGCCCGGCGAAGATGTTTTGGTGCATGCGGCCGGAAGCGGCGTCGGGTCGTTGGGGATCCAGATTGCGAAGCTACGCGGAGCCCGAGTGATTGCGACGGCCAGCTCGGAGGCTAAACTTCAGAAGGCGCGCGAGCTCGGCGCTGACGAAACAATTAATTACTCGAGTGATGACTGGCCGAAGCAGGTTAAGCGATTAACAGGTGGCCGCGGCGTCGATGTTGTCTTCGAACACACGGGCGAAGTTACCTGGCCCGGGTCGATTCTCTCTCTGAAAAAAGGTGGACGATTGGCCACGTGCGGCGCGACCAGTGGCTTTGACGCGCGGACGGATCTGCGTCATGTCTTCTATCGTCATCTGACAATTCTCGGATCGATGATGGGATCGAAAGCGGACTTACTGGCCGCCATGAAGTTCATTGAATCAGGTCAGATTCGCGCCGTTGTGGATCGCACGCTGCCTTTCGCCGATGCCCGAAAAGCGCATGAGTTGATGGAAGATCGGGCGCAGTTTGGCAAGCTGGTGCTCCTTACAAATTGATTCATTGGATCAATGATTCAATGAGCCAATATCCTCACTTCCCCGTATAATCCTCAATATTGAACCGCTTTTGCAACGCCGCCAATTGCGGCCCTTCAAGTGGAAAATTCGATCCCGCAATGACCCGGTTCTTATCGGTCTTGACCCAATCAACTACCTTGGGAGCGTTGGTGTGCAGCGCATCAGAATCTTCCTTTGTCAATTCCTTCCCATCTTTGCGCGAGAAGATCCAAACATAAGTGAAGTGCGCATCGCGAACGTATTTCAGGTCGCGTTCGAATTGTGTGGCTGGGGTCGATTCTGGCCGGTAAGTCGAAGTGTCAGGTGTTTCGTCGTCGGTCGTCGCGCCGCGACGGCAAGCGGTAAATGCGATCGCCGCCGCCGTCACAATGACAGTCAGGACGATGAATCGGTTCAAGCTCTTCATAGCTGCTCTCAAAATAAACGGTACACACGTCTCCGGCGTGCTCTTAGCGACATTGGTCGATTGAGGTCCAGCGGCCCTGCAAGTCGTTTCGAATTCACGGTGAATTATCGTTGTCGTCATCCGCCTTGTCGTCATCAGTCTTCTTGTCTTCACCCACCGGCTCACCTTTTTGATCGCGGATGTGCAGGACGCTGCAACTGGCATCTTCGTAAACGCGATCGAACCAACCACTACGCAGAGCATTATCGTAGAACGCGTCATGGTCACTGGTGTTGTCGCTGAAGATCCAGCGCGCGCCGAACCTATCACGAATTAACGGTCCGGGATCTTCTTCCCCACCGGTAGTAATTCGATCGTAGAGTTTGGACAGTTCCGCATC
>DATISD010000513.1:0-2700 GCA_035469005.1 Pyrinomonadaceae bacterium
TTTCTCGCCATCGATGATGTGATACTTCAGTCGTTCCTCGACGGTTTCACCGCGGGCTTCCTTCTTTTTCGATTTCGTCGTGACACCTTCGAAGAGCTTGGTGAATTCTGTGAGAGGGTCGTAAGTGCAGACGTCACCCGCAAATTCGCGCCGGTCGTAAATGAGATCGAGCGCGACCTTCAGTTGACGCTCCTCAATGCGATTGAGCGGCTCGATCTTACTGGCATTGACTATGGCCGAGTCGAGTCCCGCGGCCACAGCTTCATGCAGGAACACGGAGTTGAGTACGATGCGTGACGCGGGATTCAGACCGAAAGAAACGTTGGAGACGCCCAGAATCGAAAATGCCCCGGGTAACTCGGCCTTGATGCGGCGGATCGCTTCGATGGTTTCGACCGCGTTGCGGCGGTCCTCTTCAATGCCGGTTGAAATAGGCAAGGCGAGCGCGTCAAAGAAAATATCATCAGCGGGAATGCCGTATTCTTTGGTGGCTTGTTCATACGCGCGTTTCGCGATATTGAATTTTCCTTCCGCGGTACGCGCCATTCCCTGCTCGTCGATGGTTCCGATGACGATACCGGCGCCGTATTTCTTTGCCAGGTCCAGCACTTTCGCGAAGCGCGGCTCGCCGTCTTCATAATTTGTCGAATTCAGAATGCACTTGCCACCTGCATGTTGCAGGCCGGCTTCCATCTTCTGCCACTCTGTCGAATCGAACATCAAAGGAATCTTGACGTTCGTGACCAGACGAGAAGCGAGTTCGTGCATGTCTTTCTCGCCGTCACGGCCAACGAAATCGACGTTCACGTCGAGCACGTGCGCGCCTTCGCGTTCCTGCTCACGCGCCAGCGATACCAAACCATCCCAATCTTCGGCGTTCAGCAAGTCGCGCATCTTCTTTGAGCCGCTGGCGTTGACCCGCTCGCCGACGATCAAAAAAGAGGTGTCCTGACGATAAGGCTGCTGACTGAAGATCGATGAACAAGCGGGAGTGCGCGGAACCTCTCGACGAAGCGGCGTGATGTCTTTGACGGCCTCAACTACGGCCTGCAAGTGAGCCGGCGTCGTGCCGCAACAGCCGCCGACGATTCTCACCCCGAGATCGCGCGCAAAGTGAGCCAGCTCTTTTGACAGCGATTCGGGCGTTTCCTTGAAGACCGCGTGACCGCCAACGTTCTCAGGGATACCCGCGTTCGGAATCACCGACACCGGAAATTTCGAATTCTGACAGAGATAGCGAACGTTCTCAGTCATCTGCTGAGGACCAGTAGCGCAATTCATGCCCACCACATCGATTGGGAACGGCTCGAGAGCTGTAAGCGCAGCTCCGATCTCCGTGCCCATCAGCATGGTGCCGAAAGCTTCGATCGTGACCTGGGCAATGACTGGTACCCGTCGCTTCGAGGATTCAAACTCTTCGAAGATCGCCGCCAGCGCGGACTTTGTCTGCAGAAGGTCCTGACACGTTTCGACGATTAGCAAGTCAGCGCCGCCATCGAGCAGTCCGCGGGCCTGCTCGCGATAAGACGCCTTCATATCCAGAAATGAAATATGACCAAGGGTCGGCAGCTTTGTCGTCGGCCCCATCGATCCCGCAACCCAGCGGGGCCTTTCTTTTGTGGAAAAGTCAGCCGCAACACGCTTTGCGAGTTGTGCCGCTTTCAGGTTGAGTTCGTAAGCCAGGTGCGCGATTTGGTATTCCGCCAGCACAATTGACGCGCCGCCGAACGAGTCAGTCTCTACGACATCACAACCGACCTCGAGGAATCCGGCGTGAACCTTTTCAACTGCTTCCGGACAGCTTATCAGGAGATGCTCCGGACAGCCCTCGAACTGTGGTCCACCGTAGTCATCAACGGTCAGATCCTGCGCGTGCAGGTTGGTGCCCATCGCGCCATCAAAGACGACGATCCGTTCGTTTAGGGTTTTCAGAAAACTTGAAGACATTCTTGATTTTTGATTGCTGATTTTTGATTCCCGCGCTGGTTTTGGCGATTTGCGAAAGACCAATCGCAAATCTGAAATCTAAAATCGCAAAATTACAAAAAGCCCCGCGCTGCCAACAACGCGGGGCTTTCATCGAAACTATTGGACGGTTGAAAGACGCCGAGCTGTTTAGCGGTTTATTTTACGTGGCCGCAAGTCGCCTTAACTCACCACGTTTTTGTCAACGGCTATTGAAACATCGGCGTTAGCCGCTGTCAACTCGCCCCGCACTTCAGTAGCGTCCTATTCTGTCGGTCCGTAAGCTCTGCGTAGCCGTCGTCACTCACAGGGACGGCTCGGCCCATTGACGTGCGACAACTCTTTTACTTGCCCGGCGGCGAGCCTTCTTCCCTTTTGTCTCCGACCAGGGCTTTTTGCGGTCATAGACCAACAAAACGAGGGCAGCGTTTCGGGCAGGTCGCAGACTTGCCGCGCATCAGGATGGCGGAGCTCCGGGGCCAAGAGGCGTCATAATTCCAGGCGAAGCCCAGAGACGGCAGGCTTTGCCGCAAAAGTGGTTTCCGCCAAATCCAATAGGGGCTTCGTCGGCCGTAAGACGGTTACAGAACCGCGAGCGATAGCGAGCGGGATCAGGGCGCAACTTAGAAGGCCAGGTTTTCTTAGGCTAGATCCCGGGGCTTGCGCCCCGGTCTTTATGCCGTCGCGCGCTCCGCGCGCTCTTTCTCGTTCTGCCGTGGTAGGTGAGCCAACTAT
>DATISD010000514.1:0-4573 GCA_035469005.1 Pyrinomonadaceae bacterium
TCTAAGTTGCGCCCTGATCCCGCTCGCTATCGCTCGCGGTTCTGTAACGTCGTACGGGCCGACGAAGCCCCTCCGAGCGCGAACTTGGGGCGCGCTCATTCACTGAAGGGATCAGTGTTAGAATTGTTATGAATGCGGGTCACGATCGGCCAAATCAATACCACCAACGGCGACTATGAAGGCAACGTTGCTCGTATCCTCAGGGCCATCGACCAGGCGAAAAGAGAAAAGTCAGACTTGATCGTTTTCCCTGAAATCACGATTCAGGGCTACACCTCGCAGGATTGGTTTTTGGACCCGGACGTTGTTCGGTCGGCATTAGAACCGCTCGACCAGGTCATCGCGGCAACGGACGGGATAACCGCGATTGTGGGCACCGTCCGGCCGAACGATGAGCCGGCCGGACGCAGACTTTTCAATTCAGCCGCGGTAATTCGCAACAAAACCTTGCTGGGTTTCGCCGACAAGACATTGCTGCCGGAATACGATGTCTTTGACGATCCTCGTTACTTCGAACCCGGCCGCGAACATCGTTTATTCAATATCGACCAGACGAAAGTCGGCGTCGCAATTTGCGAAGACTTCTGGAATGACAAGACGTTTTGGCGACAGCGTCTCTATCCGAATGATCCCGCGCAGGAATTAATCGAGTTGCATCCCGGTCTGCTCGTTTCGATCAATGCCTCGCCCTTCAACAAAGGCAAGATGGGGATGCGCTGCGAGATGGTTTCGCATCGCGCCAGGTCGGCAAACCTGCCGATCATTTTTGTGAATTTAGTTGGTGGAAATGATGGCGTAATATTCGATGGCGCCAGCATCATCTCTGACGCTGCGGGAAAGATTGTCATGCAGGCGCCGCCGTTCGAGGAATTCGTCGGCACAGTCGATTTGGATTGCGGCGTTCCAGATTCGCGCTGCCTGCCGGGTGACGACATTGAAACAGTTCGTTCGGCACTGGTGCTGGGGATTCGCGATTACGCGCGCAAGAATAACTTCACCCAGGCAGTGCTCGGTTTATCCGGCGGAATTGATTCGGCCCTGGTGGCGGCGCTGGCAGCCGAAGCGCTCGGCGGTGAAAACGTTTTGGCGGTGACGATGCCTTCGCCCTATTCGTCGCGCGGCAGCATAGACGATTCGTTGGAACTGGCGCGCCGCGTGGGGATTAAGAGCCGCGAGAAGCCGATCGGCGAAGCGTTTCATGTTTTGAGAAACGAGCTGGGTCTGCCGGAGCCCGAGGTGACCAACAAAACTGCCGCGGAACGCGCTGTCGAGAATCTGCAATCGCGTCTGCGAGGCAACATTCTCATGACGATCTCGAATGCCGAGAATCGTTTGCTGCTTTCAACCGGAAACAAGTCTGAGCTGGCGCTTGGCTATTGCACCCTGTACGGGGATACAAACGGCGGCCTGGCGGTCATCGGCGATGTGCTTAAAACGGAAGTCTACCAACTGGCGCGGCTTTACAATCGCGAGCACGAGGTTATTCCCGAATCGATCATCAGCAAGCCGCCGTCAGCTGAACTTGCGCCCGGACAACTTGACGAGCAATCGCTGCCGCCTTATGAAAAGCTCGATCCGATCTTAAAACTTTACTTCGAACAGAAAGCCTCGCCGGAAGAAATAATCGGCGCCGGCCACGATCCGAATCTCGTCTACGAAATTCTTAATCGGGTCGAGTCGCCGGCCAACGAATTCAAGCGTCGTCAGTTGCCGCCTACCTTGATTATTTCACGCCACGCGATCGGCATTGGCCGGCGGCGCCCCATCGCGCACCGCTATCGACGCATCAGAACCAACGTCGGCCGCTGCGCCGCGGACTAGTTTTTGTTCTCAGTCACACCTCGCTTCTTTCAGCGAGGGGTAAGCCTCCTCCTTCAGATCGGAAACCGTATCAACGGTTTGTCAGAGACCGTTAAAACGGTTCGGGGATCAAGAGCGTTCGTTGACACCTCGCTGAAGCGAGGTGTGACTGAGATAGATCAGAGCGAGGTTTTTTGAATAAATCATTCTCCAAGGACGGCGGCAACTTGCCCACATACGTGATCGTGAAGCAATATGATTCGGCATTCCGACAGGCCCTAATGCATTTTTTCGAAGGTGACTAAGATGAAAATAAGATCGATTTTATTAGGCGCCGTACTGCTCTTCGCGGTGGCTTCATTAAGTTTTGCTCAGGGCGGCCAGGGTCAACCGAACGTTTCGCCGGATGAACAGAATATGGCCAAGGCAGTCATGACTGCACCCGATCCTGCCGTACAGCTCAAAGCGGCAGCCGACTTCATCAAGAAATACCCCAAGAGCACACTGCGACCTCGACTGGCCCGGGAGTTGGCTGAAAAAATCGACGCCGCCACAGACCCGTCCCAGAAGGTCACTGGAGCCCAGGCGTACCGGGAAATATTCAAGGAGCCGTCTGAACAGGAATTGATCACGCCGGCTCTGATTGATGGGCTGGTTCAATCCAAACGCACGGATGAGGCCTTCACCGTTGGCTCTGAATTCGTGACCAGGAATCCGGAATCGCTCGAGGTCCTCATTCAACTTGTCTCGGCGGGCACGACCGAAGCTAAAAATAAGAACGGTAAATTTGTGGCCCAGAGCCTGCAATATGCGGCGACTGCGATTCAGCTTATGGAAGCCGACAAGAAGCCAGCCTGGATGGACGCTGCTGCCTGGGCCAAGTACAAATCAGATGTGTTGCCCGGTCTGCATCAATCGCTGGGCCTGCTGAGTCTGGTTAAAGGAGATCGGGCCCAGTCGCGAGCCAGTTACACGAAGGCGGCGGAACTCGCGCCCAGCGATCCTTTCAATTACGTCATGCTGGCGGGCATCATAAACGACGAATACCAAGCCTCGGCGAAGAAATATCAGAGCCTGCCCGCAGGTCCGGCAAAAGATGAGGAGCTGAAAAAGGCCCAGGGGTTGATGGACGCAACGATTGACGCTTACGCCCACGCCATCGCGCTGTCGGAAGGCAACGCGACTTTGCAACCGGTACGCCAGCAATACCTGCAGGACCTGGAAGCTTATTACAAGTATCGCCACAGCAACTCGACGGCGGGAATGCAGGAACTCATCAACAAGTACAAGGCGCCGCCCAAGCCCTAGTTCGGAGTGCCGCCTTAAGGCGGAATCTTTTCACGATCGCCGCCTAAAAGGCGGAACTCCAAACTTACGCAGCTGTGTTAATCTGAGCGCGATGTCTGCTCGAGTTCCGAATCGTGATCTGGTCCGCGAATTCCTTACTTACATCCAGGTCGAGAAAGGTCTGTCTGCGAACACGTTGGAAAGTTATGCCCGGGACATTGCCAAGCTGCAAACCTGGGCCGCCGGCAACGGAAAACAGATCGAAAAGCTCGAGCGAAAAGATTTGCGCGAGTGGATTGCCCGCATGTCGCGGGACGGGATGGCGCCCTCGTCTGTGTCTCGATCGGTCAGTGCCGCGCGCGGCTTCTTTCGCTTTCTGATGCTGGATGGACACGTCAAACGTCATCCCGCGGAAGACATTCACACACCGCAACGCAGTGCACGCCTGCCGAAATTCCTGAGCGAAGAAGAGATGGAGCGTTTGCTCTTTGCGCCGGATATCAAAACCGATTTAGGCGTGCGCGATCGGGCTTTGCTGGAATTGATGTACGCCGCGGGCCTCAGAGTTTCGGAAGCGTGTGGATTGAAGACCGGTGATGTCGATCTGGATGCCGCGCTGGTCACTTGTCACGGCAAGGGCAACAAAGAGCGGCGCATCCCTTTGGGCAAGAGCGCAATTCACTGGCTGCAAAGATATTTGGCGATTCGCAAACAGTTCGGAAACGAAGGAAAGCCCGAACTGTTTCTGCATCGTGGCCGGGGGATGTCACGACACAATGCCTGGCGGATCATCAAAACGCATGCAGCCACAGCGGGCGTGCCCGACATTTCGCCGCACACGCTGCGTCACAGCTTTGGGACGCACCTGATGCAACACGGCGCCGACTCCCGTTCGGTCCAGGCGCTTTTGGGACATAGTGATATTTCGACAACCGAGATCTACACGCACATCACGGATTTGCACATGCGCAAGACCTATGATCGATTTCACCCGCGAGCGAAGGTCAGAAGCCCGCGCGTAAGCAAGGGCTAAGCTTAGGAGGGGGCCCTTCATAACAGTCGGGCTTCTGACACAGATGGAAGTCACCCGCACCTATCTCGAGATGCGCTCACCCTCACTCTTGCAGGGCGCGCGCAACGACGATCCGCTGATTCACATTGAGCCGCAACGTAATTGTTCAATCGAACTATTCCGCTTTCTCTACGCCGAAGTAGGTAAGAACTATCAGTGGATTGATCGCCTGCCCTGGACCGACGAACAGATCGTCGCGCATCTGGCACAGCCCGGGAATTCGATTTGGTTGATGACTTATGACGGCGAGATGGCCGGGTACTTTGAGCTCAGAAAGTGCGAAGACGGTTCAACCGAGCTCGCTTACTTTGGGTTGTTTCCGGCATTCATTGGCCGGGGCCTGGGAAAGCATTTGCTCACCTGTGCGACTGAACAAGCGTGGGCTGACGGTGCAAATCGCGTCTGGCTCCACAC
>DATISD010000515.1:0-4989 GCA_035469005.1 Pyrinomonadaceae bacterium
GAGCACTCGTAGAATTTGCTGCTGCCGGTTTTCATTTCGAAGAAGCCAGGAATAATCGTTACCTCGCGCGTGTCGAAAACAATCTCGGTTTCCTTTTCTTCACAATCGGAAGATACAACGAGGCCCATCAGCATCTTGATCGGGCGCGCCGCCTGTTCCTTGAGCTAAAAGACATTGGAACTATGGCCCAGGTTGACGACACGCGCGCGCGAACGCTGCTGGCGGAAGGAAAACTTAAGGAGGCCGAACGCTTTGCTCGCCAAGCGGTCAGGACCCTGGAGAAGGGGGATGAGTGTTCGCTACTCGTCGAAGCCTTAACCACCTACGGAACAATCCTGGCCCGGATGGGCAATCATTCCCGCGCGCGAGCGCTCCTGCAAAGGGCAATAGAAGTTGCCGAGACGTGTGGTGATCTCGAAGGCGCGGGCCGCGCGAGGTTAAGCATTATCGAAGAACTCTGTAACCAGACATCCGCTTCAGAGTTGGCATCGATTTTCCACGCCGCCGCGGATCTCCTGGAAAATTCCCAGGACCCTTCGGTCCGGACGCGACTGGTTGCGAGCGGTGCGAAAGTAATTGAAGCTTTACTTGGCGCTATTCAGAAATACGAATCACCCCAACCCACTGGATCCTGGCAGGACTTTTCCCTAAGACGGGAAATTAAGAAGATTGAAAGTCGATTCATCGAGCAAGCGCTGCGAGACGCAGGCGGCTCCGTCAGCAAGGCGAGCCGGCTGCTTGGCTTCAAACATCATCAGAGCCTGATCTCGCTACTGGGTGCGCGGCACCGGGATTTACAGGATCGCAGGTCGATAAAGAGAAAACGAAACCGCCACCTGATCGCAACAGCTAAGGGAAGAAGAGAAAAAACTGCAACTCGAATCCGCACCGCCTCGACCATTCTGCACGTCGAGGACCACCAGGCCGTTGTCAGTCTGGTCCAGGAAATTCTGAGTGCTGAAGGCATTGAAGTCGAGGCTTGCACCAGTGGCGCTGACGCCTGGGAAATTTTAAAGGGGAATGATCATTACGACGCACTGATAGTCGATAACAACCTGCCCGCCGTCAGCGGCCTGGAGCTGGTGCTGCGCGTGCGCAGCATGCCCCATCGACGGAATCTGCCGATCATTATGCTTTCGGCGGACGATTGTGAAAAGGAAGCGTGGCGGGCGGGCGTCGATGCGTTTTTGCGCAAGAATGAAGTGAACCAACTCTATTCGACAATCGCCAGAGTCATCGATAAACGAGGAAGGAATTAATTAACGCGCGGGGCGCATGATTAGTCCCCGATTTACTTGATTGCTTTAATGTTCGCGGGCTTGGCGAAGAGCGAATCCGCAATCGGTTTGTTGTATTCAACTGTTTCGTAAGCGATACGGCTGGTTTGGGTTCCGTTGCGGTAATGATCGATGATGAAGGGTGCAGTGACGCTGTCGATCGTAATCAGTTTGTGCAGCCGATCTTCTTCTTTGATCACTTCCACTTCTTCGGTATCTCGATTGTTTTGCTTTCGCTGATAGAGAACTTTCGCCGGCATTCCATCATCCGCTGCGAATTCATATTCAATCCAAAATCCATCCGCATAGGTTAGCCGCACCGTCTCGTTGCGGCGTCCGATGGCCGCCTCGCGCCGGCCGGCGTAACTCAAGGTCGCACCTTGTTCCCGCCACCAGCCGTGCAAAAGGTTCTCGACGGTGACGCGTGTGACGAGCTTGAATTCCTCCAATTGCTGGGCGGTTTGATCTTTCAACGTCAGCGCTGCGCCGTCATAGATCCAGCCGCCCCCGCGGAAGTTGGTTTGGATCGTCCGTGCGCCGCCGCCAGTGAATTCCGTCCGCTCTTTGTCCGGGTAGGCAATGTAATCGACAAACTTGATGGGAAGTCCGGAGACGCCGTCACGATACTCGGTGAAAAGGCCACGACCGATTTGCGTTTTTACCTGCAAATAACGATCGGCGCCGACTGCTTTCAGGGCGCGCTGCACAATCTGTTCGGCTTTTTCGTTGGGCGAAGGTGAAGGCTTCTCGTCTTGAGCGCAAGACAGCGGCGCGAGAGCAAAAAGCAGAATTGCCACGGCCAGTCCGGTAAGGATTAGGGGCTTCATCTTGGTTAACTTAGCTGTGCGCCGATGCAGAAAGAGCCTCGAAACTATCGAGGCTCCATGCAGCAGACGCACAGGGTCACGCTTATTCAATTATCTCAATTTTATCGGCAAGCCTGGCGACGACTTCGCCTTCTTCAACGTCGACCACGAACTTCGCGCCGGTCTTCCACATCGTGGTGATGGGCAGTTTCACGTGCTCGTCGATGTAACGTTTCAAGAAGCGCGCGCCGTACTGCATGCTGTAACCTTTTTCCGTGATGAGATCGAGTGCCTGATTTGTGACCTCGAACGCCTTACCCTGGCGCTTCATCTGCCGGTTCGTTTTGTCGAGATAGAGTTGGGCGATCTGCTTCACCTCGTCCATGGTCAACGGCGAGAAGACCACTATCTCGTCTATGCGATTGCGGAACTCAGGCGAGAAGCGCTGTTCGGCCGCTTTCAAAACTTCATTCTTGATGGCGCGGAAGTCGCCGGCCGTCTTCGTGCCGAACCCCAGCGGTTTTTCGAATTTCTTGAAGTTGTCGGAACCCAGGTTCGACGTCATGATTACGATCGCGTCGGAAAGATAGACGCGCCGGCCACGACCGTCCGTCAACCAGCCTTCATCGAATGCCTGAAGGAAGAGGTTCATCAGATAAGGCGAGGCTTTTTCAACTTCGTCGAGTAACAAAACCGTGTAAGGGTTCTCGCGCAACTGCTCAGTCAAAATCCCGCCGCGTTCCGATCCCACAATGCCGCGCGGCATTCCAATCAGCTTTTCAACGCCGACCGTGCCTTCGCTGTACTCAGACATATCGATGCGGACCATCTTCTGCTCATCACCAAACATGAACTCGGCGACTGCCTTCGCCAGTTCGGTTTTGCCGACGCCGGTTGGGCCCAGAAACAGCAGAACGCCGTCCGGTTTGTAATGCGATTCTTTGAGCGGTCCTTTGTTTAGTCGCAAACGCTGGGCGACGGCTTTAATCGCTTCCTTCTGGCCAATGACACGTTGCGACAACTGGACTTCTGTCAGCGCAAAACGATCCGTCGTGTCGCGAAAGATCATGTCACGCGGGATGCGCGACTCCTGAGAGATCACGTCAATAACGTGCTCGGGTTTGACGATCATCGTGTGCGGCTCGTTGATTTCAACTTTGACAGCCGCAGTGTCCAACCAGCCAATTGCCTTGTCGGGCAGATGAAGATTGCGGATGTACTTCGGCGCCATCTCGAGCGCGGTGTTAATGGCTTCGTCAGAAATTTGCACCGAATAATTCCGTTCGAGCCGTGGTCGCAGACCCAACAGAATCTCTCGCGTTTCCTTAATCGACGGCTCGTCAACTTTCACCAGACGGAAACGACGCGCCAGCGCTTCGTCTTCAGCGATGTACTCCTTGTACTCGGTCATTGTTGTGGCGCCGATGATGCGCAGTTCACCTTTGGCCAGCGCCGATTTGAACATGTTGGCCGCATCGGAAGATGTTCCCAGCGCGGCTCCGGCGCCGATAATCGTATGCGCCTCATCAATGAACAGAATCATGTTGTCGCGCTCTTTGACTTCGTCGATGATGCCTTTGATTCGCTCTTCGAACATGCCACGCAACATCGTGCCGGCGACGATCCCGCCCATTTGCAGTTGCACCACGTGCGAGTTTCGCAGGCGCGCGGGAACCCTTTGCGGTTCGAGCTCGATCATACGAGCGAGTCCTTCAATTACTGCGGTCTTACCGACACCTGGTTCACCTACCAGCATCGGCGAATTCGCGCGTTCGCGGTGGCAGAGTATTTCGATGATTTGCTGAATCTCTTTTTCGCGGCCAATCGTCGGCGGAATCTTATCGGCGCGCGCCATCCGGTTCAGGGACAGACCGAAATGTTTCAGATAAGGAGGCAGCTCGAATTTCTTTCGATACTGTTCTTCCTTCTGCTCTCGCTCGTCGACATTCGCGCCCACGTGCTCGACCACTGCATCAGGATTAGCACCCAGGCTGCGCATCACGTCGATAAACAGGCTGTCGTATTTTGAGAGCACGTCAAAGATGTCTGTCGATTCGATGGTCTTGCGTCCGTGCGCTCGAGCACGCTCCATGGCGCGTTTGAAAAGATCGGTTGTGTCAGGTGCAATGCGGAAACCTTTACCGACATGTTGTCGCGCCTGGTCCAGTCGATGTTCGATCGCGCGGGCTACGGCCAAAGGATCGAGGGCCAGGCTCCGCATCGTCGCATTAAAGAGGTCCGGCTCTTCCTTGGCGAGCCCGCTGATAATGTGCTCGACCGCGATGTAATTCTGATCGCGACGCTTCGATTCGTTCAGCGCGTTCTGCAAGACTCGCTGCCCGCTCTCGCCAAACTTGTCTTTGTATGCCTCTAAATCCGCCATGTTAATTAACGCTTTTCGTTCAGTTTGAACGCGCAAACCGTCGAGCGCGCTCAGCTTTGATGTTTCAGAGCATATGCATCGTTGCGTTTCAGTGCAACAAGAATCTGCTGCTCATCTTCCAAGCAATTCGTAAGCAATTCGCTTGCCAGCACTCACATCTGCAGAATCCGTCGAATTCGCGACATTTCACGCAGCGGCAGCCTGCGGTTGGGTGGAAAAATCCATCTCACCTTTGCGAGCCGATACAACTATCGTTTGACCGGGCAGGATTTCGCCACGCAGCAGCTTCATCGCCATCGGATTCTGAATTAACGTCTGAATCGCCCGTTTCAGCGGTCGGGCGCCAAAATTTGGATCGTAACCTTCACGAGCCAGCAATTCTCTGGCTGAATCTTCCAGTACCAACGAGATGTTGCGTTCATGAAGCATGGTCCGCAGGCGTTCCAGCTGTACATCGATGATCTTTGTAATCTGCTCACGCGACAAGCGGTGAAAGATCACGATGTCGTCGATGCGATTCAGA
>DATISD010000516.1:0-8017 GCA_035469005.1 Pyrinomonadaceae bacterium
GATCACGTTGTCGGCGATACGGCGATCCAATGCGAGGATTAAAGCGAAGGCCAACTCTGCGACCGCGATTGAATTTTTTCCCGGACAATTCGCGACATAAATCCCGCGTCGCGACGCGGCCGCAACATCGATCGTGTTATAGCCGGCGCCGGCGCGCACCACCAATTTCAAAGGCCCGGCCGCCAACATTGGTTCCGTGACCTTCGTGCCCCGGACAATCAGTACGTCGGGCTGCTCTTTGCCAATCGCTTCGACGAGGGCTTCATCTTTAAGATCCGGTTGGAAAGAAATTCCGCAGCCTACTGATTGCAACCCGTCGCGGCCGGATTGTTCGAACTTGTCAGCAATTAAGATTCGCATAATTTTTTGGAGTGCGCCGGCTTGACGGCGCTTTTGCATCGTGTCAGCCGGGAGCGGTAGCAACCGGACCATAATGCGGCGTGCTGATCCCCTCGCTATCGCTCGGGGTTCTGACACGTCACTTCTTATGAAAGCGGCGTCAAGCCGCCGCAGTCCAAACTACTCTTCCTGATCAAACACCTTAATCAGATCGTCCGGTTGCGCTGATTCGACACCGACAAGCTGCATATTCTCTTCAACGTGTTCCACCCGGCTCATGCCAACCAGAGCGGTTTTGACGCCTGGTGCTGAGCGCACGAATTGAATACCCGTTTGCGCGTCAGTGGCAAGCGAGCCGAGGGCGTCACGAATAGCTTCGGGCAAGCCGCGTGCGACCTGTCCCTGCAGGATCGATCCGCTGGCGATTACATTCACGCCAAAGGACTGTGCCGCCTCAGTCACCGTCACATATTCTTCACCGAGTTTTTGGTTTTGAAAGAACAGAGCTTCCGGCATCGCCAAGTTTAGCGGCAATTGAATGAAATGAAAGTGATGGCCGTCACCGGCAATCTCGCGCGCCAGCTCCACCATTGTTTCCAACGAATGATAGCCACGGGCGTCGGGCTCTTCACGAAACCCATTCCAGCTGGCGACTCCGTAGTTCTTGATCGCACCCTGAGCGACTGCCTGCTCCAGAAATTCAAAGGCTGCGCGCATCCGACTCCAAAACTCATTTGGCGGAACTGCTGACAGCTGGGATTCGGGATTGTGAACGTAATAGACGTCAACGCAGTCGAGGTTCATATTGCGTAACGACTGCTGCAACTGGTTTTCGAGATAGCGCGGCGTCATGCAATGCGAGCCACCGGCGATGTCTCCCCAGCCGGCGATTCCGGTTCTAATAAAATTTTCCTCGACGTATTGCCGCACGTCGCGTGGAGGCGCCCCATCGAACGGAAGATAACCGCCTTTCGTGCAAACGACGATCTCTTCCCGCGCCAAGCCGCGCTGATTCAATTCGCTGAGCGCAGCCCCAATCACTCGCTCGCTTCTTTGAAAGCGATAATTCGCGGCCGTGTCGATCACATTCGCGCCCAACTCGACCGCGCGCACGACGGCCTCGGTGTAACGCCGGTCAGTTTCTTCATCCGCTTCGCCAAGATATGTCCCGATCCCGATCGATGACACCTGAAGGTCGTGGCACGGCCGAAAATAGTCTGCGGCGGCGATCTCTTTGAAACGATCGCGATAGCGTACCGTCCCCTGGGACGAAGCGCAGCCCTCAATTGGCATTCTGCCAAGGTCTCCAAATCCAGACTTTGATTATATGAACGTGAAGACTATACGTGCCGAAGTGGTCAGCCGCAAGCAGTCGATCAAACGTTATTGATGTGATAGTTTTGAGGAACTCCATTAATTTTTTCGACTGATCGAAAATGGCTCTCTCTCAATCAGGCAAGCAAACAACGCTGCGCGAATCGTCGCTGGATATCGACGACGAATCGTTACGCGAATTGTCAGAAGGGTTCGTCCGTGTGGCGACGGACTATTTTGCGAAGGTGGCGGACGTCCGGGTTTTTCCCAACGTTACCGGTCAGCAACTTAAAGAGAGGTTTGATACGCCGCCTCCGATTGAGAAAGAAACGCTCGAGAAAATTCTCGGCGATTGTGGGGCAGTCATCGACGGCAGTCGTCACAATGGACATCCTCGTTTCTTCGGCTATGTTGCTTCGCCTTCAACCCCGGCCGGTGCGTTTGCCGATCTCGTGGCTTCAGCCCTGAACGCGAGCGTAACCTCATGGCGCTCGGCTCCCGCGCCCACAGAAGTTGAAAGGACGGTTGTGCGTTGGCTCGGTTCGTTGATTGGATTCGACGAACAGACGCAGGGACTCTTAACCAGCGGCGGCTCGATGGCCAACCTCAACGCTCTGTTGATTGCTCATCGCGCGAAGGCTGACGTTCCGATCGCCCGAGTTGGAATTCGCGGCACGGACGTACCTATGACCATTTATGCTTCGGATCAGGTCCATCTTTCAATAATCAAAGCGGCGGACATTCTTGGCCTGGGTCAGGAGAGCGTGCGTCTCTTGCCGAGCGACGAACGGTTTTGCCTGGACACCGCGGCATTGAGTTCAGCGATCGAGCAGGATCGCCGGCAGGGTCTGAAACCGTTTTGTGTGATTGGTAGTGCGGGAACCGCCGCCACGGGCGCAATCGATTCGCTGGCGGACATTGCCCAAATCGCTCGCGAAAACAATCTCTGGTTTCACATCGACGGCGCGTATGGGGCGCCCGCCGCGATGATTGAAGACCGAAGATCCATGTTTGCCGGGCTTGACCTGGCTGATTCAATCTCGCTTGACCCGCATAAATGGCTGTATACCCCGGTCGACTGCGGTTGCTTGTTGTTCCACGATGGCGCAACCGCCCGGAAAGCTTTTGTAACTGAAGCAGATTACATCAAGGTTCATGAGCTGGCGGAAATCGAAAGTTTTGCCTTTTGGGATTATGGCATTGAGTTATCGCGACGATTCCGCGCTCTGAAGGTCTGGCTGACGCTCAAATATTACGGGGCCGCTCGCTTGATGGAGGCGATCCAGGATGATATTGCGATGGCCTATTATATGGCTGAGCGGATTCAAGCTGAGCGAGAGCTCGAGCTGCTTGCGCCGGTGCAATTGAGCATCTGCTGTTTTCGGTATGTGCCGGCTCGACTGCGGGCCGAGAGTCGAGCCGCGGACAATGTCGCGGACCGGCAACGCTTGAATGCGCAGCTGAATCGGCTCAACGAGCGAATCATGCATCGGGTGCAGCGCGGCGGACGCGCCTATCTTTCAAACGCCATGTTGCGCGGACAATTCGCCTTGCGTGCTTGCATCATAAACTTTCGCACGACGCGTGCTGACATCGATCTCACGCTGGAAACCGTGCGCGAAGCGGCACGCGAAATCGAAGCTGAAGATGAATCCAACTAGAGAAGAGATGCCTCTCAATCACGAGCTGGCGGTGGCGACCGAACTCGCCCGCGCAGCAGGTGCTATCCTGCTGCAGCACTACCACAGCCCATTCCTGGTTGAACAAAAGGTCAACGCGCTCAAAGAAATCGAAGAAGTGACGGCTGCCGACCGTGAGGCAAACGACTTGATTGTGCGCCAGCTGGCGGCCGAGTTTCCCGATGACGGAATCCTGGCTGAAGAGTCTGCGGACACTGAACGGCGTCTGGAAAAAGAGCGCGTGTGGATGATCGACCCAATGGATGGAACCAAGAATTTCATTAAACGGGATGGCGATTTCGCGGTGCAAATCGGCCTGGCCGTAAACGGCGAGAGCGTGGCGGGTGTTGTATATCAACCGGTACGCGACGTTCTCTATCGCGCCGCGCGCGGCGCCGGCTCGTGGATTGAAGCACCCGATGGAGACACGATTCGAATGTCAGTGTCCGACGTAGTAGCGCCGAGCGAAATGGTCCTGGCCTCAAGCCGTTCTCATCGAAGTCCGCGCATGGAACGCGTCGTCAACAGTTTTGGTTTTAAGAGTGAGGTGCGACGTGGATCAGTCGGGGTGAAAATCGGATTGATTACGGAGCAGCAAGCTGATCTCTATCTGCACCTTTCGCCGAGCACCAAACAGTGGGACACCTGCGGCCCGGAAATAATTTTGGCCGAAGCAGGAGGGCGTCTGACTGACTTATTCGGGCAACCGCTGAGATATAACGGCGTGCGCATCGACAATCGAAACGGCATCGTCGCCACCAACGGCGCCGCGCATGAAATGGTGATCGAGAACCTGGCGCCGTTGCTGAAAGAGTTTGGCAGAATGCCGGTGTGATTTGTCCGCAGATTACACTGATTAAGACAAACGGCAGCCACAAAAAGCAAAAAGGAATCTTAGGAGACGACACTCCCACGCTCCAGCTTTTTGGGCTTTTTGTGGCCTACTTTCTTTCTGCGTAATCTGTGAAATCTGCGGATTGCTAACCTAACCCCTTCTTCAAGATCGCAATCTGTCCCGCGTGATACAGATCATGCTGAATCACTCCATGCAGCGTCACATACACCGTCGACATGCCTTCGAAGATGGGTTCGTCCAGACGTGATTCCGGCGTGCGCGATATTGCCTCGACCAGCGCCTGATGACCTCGATCCAATGCAGCCTTCGCGCGTTCCCACGCTGCCTCGCTGGTGTCTTCCGGCGGCGGCCAGTCTTCCGGAGATGAAATCGCAATCTGGGCGCGGTCACCAGTCAATCGGCGGCGGCCGACATCTTCCCAAACGGCAATGTGTTGTACCAATTCCCAAATGCTGTGCGCGTTCTGGAGCGGGCGCGCGTGTGCTTGAGCGGCGCTGACTTCGGCCAGCACTTCACGAACCGACGGCCCATGCCAGGCGTTGCCTTCATACGCGCGCTGCAATTGATCCAGAATTCTCTCAATCTCGCTCATAGCTTTCTCCATTCTATGCTCGCGTGGAGCAGAGTGTGAAACACCATTGTACGACAGTGGACCGATCATAAAAATGTTAGACAGCCCGTGAAACGGGAGATGCCGGTACGGAACCGCGAGCGGGATAAAAAACATTTTTCGAAAGAGTTATGCTTGCAGTGTTGATTGCCCAGATTGCGTCCTTATCCCGCTCGCTACCGCTCGCGGTTCTGTAACATCTGCCCGCAGGTTCGCCGACTCGATCGATGGAAAGCTACTACCGCGCCCGGTTTTGCAAATCATGCGGCGCGCGGTTAGGCTTGCCTCTACATCACTTTCAAAACGAGGAGATCGCATGGCCATCATTCGTCCCTTTAACGCTCTTCGTCCGCCAGCTGAACGCGCCGCGCAGGTTGCCGCAGTTCCTTACGACGTCGTCAACACCGCTGAGGCGCGCGCCCTGGCCGCCGGAAATCCCTGGAGTTTCCTGCATGTGTCGCGGCCGGAAATCGATTTACCCGACGGCACGCCGATTTACAGCGATGAAGTTTATGCGAAGGCCGCGTCGAATTTTGAGGAATTGAAAAAGGAATGTCCACTGGAAAGCGAAGAAACACCCAGCCTCTATATTTATCGACTGAAGATGGGCGATCAGGAACAGACGGGGATCGTCGCCTGTTGCTCAGTCGATGAATACGATCGGGACATCATTCGCAAACACGAGCGCACGCGCCGCGATAAAGAGGACGATCGCACGCGGCACATCCTGGTCTTGCGCGCGCAGACGGGCCCGGTGTTTCTAACTTATCGGGCCCAGGAGAAGATTGATTCACTGGTTGCAAAAGCTCTCGCCGGCAATCCGCCGCTGTACGACTTTGTGGCCAACGACGATATTCATCACACGATTTGGCGAGTCCCCACTTACGATCCACTGGTAGACGCTTTTAAAGAAGTTCCTTACCTGTACATCGCCGATGGTCATCATCGCGCGGCCAGCGCCAGCCGCGCGCGCGCTGAATTGAAAGACCAGGGCTTTGGATTTATCGGCAACGAAGAATACAACTTCTTTCAGTGCGTGCTGTTTCCTGACAACCAACTGCGAATTCTTCCGTACAACCGGGTAGTGCGTGACCTCAATGGCCTGTTGCAGGTTGATTTTCTTGCGGCCATAAAAGAAAGCTTTGCGATTACGCAGAGTGCTTCGCCGTCGCCGGCCCAACGCGGCCGATGGAGTATGTACCTCGATGGGCGTTGGCTCGGACTCGAGTTGCGCGAGCCTGCCGAGAAATCATCAGGCGTAGTCGAATCTCTCGATGTCAGTATCCTGCAGGAACGCCTGCTCGACCCGATTCTGG
Organism: Pyrinomonadaceae bacterium; assembly: GCA_035469005.1. GTDB lineage: Bacteria > Acidobacteriota > Blastocatellia > Pyrinomonadales > Pyrinomonadaceae > UBA11740. Next base: position 6,115 of record DATISD010000516.1, read on the forward strand.
GAATTAAAGACGTGCGCACCGACAAGCGAATTGATTTTGTCGGCGGCATTCGCGGCACGGAAGAGCTTGAGCGGTTGGTGAAAGAAGGCAAGGCTGCGGTGGCGTTCTCGCTCTATCCCACCACGATTGATGATTTGCTGAAGGTTTCTGACGCCGGTCAAATCATGCCGCCCAAATCGACCTGGTTTGAACCGAAGTTAAGGGATGGGTTGTTGAGCCACCAGATCTAAGAGCCTGCTTTTGTGGAACAGACTTTAGTCCGTGTGACGTAATGGAGTCAGTACCGGGAGCGATAGCGACCGGGTCTGATATTTTGAACTGTCAACAGCGATTAAGACTTACCCGGTCGCTATCGCTCCCGGTACTGACTCCATCTCCAGATGCTTCACCACAGACTGAAAGTCTGTGCCACCTTTACGCCAGCGCCCGGAAAACTTCATTCGAGAGTACTGCGCCGCGCGGAGTCAGCTTCAGCAACTCTTCATCGATCTCAATTAATCCTGCTTCGCACAAGCGATCCAATTCAGCGTCGTATTGGTCGCGCAGGTCTTTTCCGAATTTCGCCTGATAATGTTTCAGGTCAATTCCGCGCATCAAACGCAATCCGAGAAAGATTGATTCTGAACGCGCGTCCTCCTCGTCCAGGTCCGTCCGTTCAACAATTGGCGATTCGTCTTTCTCGATCATCTCAACATATTTCATCGCGTCCCGTTCGTTTGCCCAACGTCGCCGATGGCCATCATACGAATGCGCCGAACAGCCAAAGCCGTAGTACGGCGTGCCCGTCCAGTACTTTGTGTTGTGCCTGGATGCAAATCCCGGCAAGCAGAAATTCGAGATCTCGTAATGCTCATAGCTCGCTGTGCAGACTTGTTCGATCATTGTGGAGTACATTTCACCGGCCAAATCATCATCAGGTTTGGGCCGCATGCCCGTGCGAATTTGATCGGCCAACGGTGTCCCTTCGTGCACGTCCAGCAGATAAAGGGACAAATGTTCAGGCCGCAGCTTCAGAGCCTGTTCAAGATTTCGCTGCCATCCAGCAAGCGTTTGTCCCGGCAATCCCGCTATCAGATCAAAGTTAATGTTTTCAAATCCCGCGTCGCGCAGTAGCTGAAACGTTGTGGAGATATCAGCTGCGCTGTGAGTCCTGCCGAGTTGCTTTAAGTCGGGATCGTCGAAAGTTTGGGCGCCAAAGCTGGTGCGGTTCACGCCGAGCCTGCGCAGTTCAGAAAAGTTTTGCTGTTTCGCAGTCGCAGTTGTGCCGCCATCGCCTGGATTTATCTCGAGAGTGATTTCACCGCCGGCAACGATTTCAAAGCGCGAGCGTACTGCCTGCAAAATATTTTCGATCTGCGCCGGGGTGAGCAATGACGGGGTACCGCCACCGAAATAAATCGTATCAACTTGCGAACCCCCACCGATCTCACGCCAATTCTTAATCTCTGAGATGAGTGCAGCGACGTAACGCTCGGCGAGCGTGCCTTCGTACATTCCCGTGGCAAAATCGCAATAGGAACAGCGCGAGCGGCAGAACGGAATGTGTATGTAGATTCCGGCGCAGGTCATTGACTAAACATCATAGTAGAGCTAAGCAACGAGTGCTGCCTAATCCGCACCATGACGGTTGTGGAGTCAGTACCGGGAGCGGTAGCGACCGGGTACGACCTTGTCAATCTCGATCGCTGCAATTAACGCGACCCCGTCGCTACCGCTCCCGGTACTGACCTCATCGATACTAACGAACGTCGCGGTTCATGCGCCTTGGAGCCTCATCGTGCGATACCAACCCCGGCGGACGAATGCTAGAATGTTTTTTACTTGCGAGGTTAAACGTTGTCGCGCCAGCTTACAGTTCTGAACCCCAAACCCCGTCAGCCCAAGCCCGAATGGCTGCGCATTC
>DATISD010000517.1:0-1923 GCA_035469005.1 Pyrinomonadaceae bacterium
CATCTCGCTGTCTAATCGATTGAAGACTGAGAGTGAAACGACTCAACCCTATCGTGGCGGCGAGATCGAACTGCTCGAACAAGCCGAGAGGGTGATTACTATCCGGAAAGCTGTCGCGTGCTGAAGAATTTGAAATAATCACCATCAGGAGGAGCACAATGATAAGACGCAACTTCTTAATGGCCTTAACGATTTGCACGCTGGTCGGCTTCGTCTCGGCTGCGCAGACGCCGACTTATAAGACTTACACCAATGCGCGCTTTGCTTATTCGATTTCCTATCCGGCAAACCTGTTGGATCCGCAAGGCGAAGCCGTAAACGGCGACGGGCAGGCGTTTCTGGCCAGGGATGGTCGCGCGGAAATGCGTGTCTGGGGGCAGAATAACGTTAACAACGAATCGCTGCGCGCCGTTTTCAACCAGACGGTGAACGAGTGGGGTGATGGCGTTTCTTATAAAGTAATACGGCAGGACTGGTTTGTGGTCAGCGCACTGGTCAATGGCAAAATTCATTATCGCAAGACAATGCTGCGCCGCGGCGTCTTCAAGACATTTGAGATCGAGTATGACGAGTCACAACGGGCGACGTATGATTCAATCACTGCTCGCATCGCCAAATCGTTTGTTGGCTAGGCTGGGCGCGTAAAGTATGACCCTCGTCGGCAAATCAATTCCCCGCAAAGAAGGCCGCAAAAAAGTTACCGGCCAGGCGCTGTACGTTGACGACTTGCGTTTCGATGGCATGCTCCACGGCGTTACGGTGCGCAGCTCCGTGCCGCGTGGCCGAATCAAAAGTATTTCTTTCGAAGGCCAACGGCCCGCTACCGCAGGCCGTTCTGACTGCGACATTCCCTGGGACGAATTCACGATCGTCACCGCCAAAGACATCCCTGGAGAAAACTATGTCGCTTTGATTCTCAACGATCAGCCCTATCTGGCCGCTGAAGTTGTGAATCATCCGGAAGAACCGATCGTCCTGCTGGCTCATCGAGACAAGTACTTACTTGAAGAAGCCCGCCGCCATGTCTCTATCGAGTACGAAGAACTTCCCGCCGTCCTTTCTTTGCAGGAATCGCTCGCCCAGAAGGAGATTATTTGGGGCGAAGGTAACGTCTTCAAAAAGTTTCTGGTTGACAAGGGCAATGTCGATGACGCCTGGGGAAAGGCTGTATCGATCGTCGAAGGTGAATACGAAACCGGCGCCCAGGAACAGCTTTATATTGAGAACAATGGAGCGATCGCGATCGCCAATCCCGAAGCGGGCGTCACCGTCTGGGGATCGATGCAGTGCCCTTACTACGTTCACAAAGCCTTAATCAAATTGTTCGGTCTGCCGGAAGAAAAGATCCGCGTGATTCAGACTGAGACTGGCGGCGGTTTCGGCGGCAAGGAAGAATATCCTTCGCTCATCGCCGGACACGCGGCGCTCCTGGCATGGAAATCCGGGTTACCGGTCAAGATGATCTATGACCGCGCCGAAGACATGGTGGCCACAACGAAGCGTCATCCTTCGCGCACGCGTCACAAAACTGCGGTCATGAAGGATGGAAAGCTCCTGGCGATGGAGATCGATTTCGTGATCGACGGCGGCGCGTACTGCACCCTTTCGCCGGTTGTGCTTTCGCGGGGAACGATTCACGCCGCCGGCCCATACTTCTGTCCGAACGTGCGCATTAAGAGCACCGCCGTCGCTACGAACGTGCCGCCGCACGGGGCTTTTAGAGGATTTGGGGCTCCCCAAAGCATCTTCGCTCTCGAGCGACACATGGACAAAGTCGCGGCTTCGATAGGATTAACTCCCGAAGAATTTCGGCGACGAAATTTTATCAAGGAAGGTGAAACAACTGCGACGAGTCAAGTTATCCGCGAGAAAGTTGATCTGGAAGGATTGCTGGATCGAGCGCTTAAGCTGACCGACTATCAT
>DATISD010000518.1:0-11883 GCA_035469005.1 Pyrinomonadaceae bacterium
CACCGGAATTTCAGAAGCCGATGTCCACTGCCGAATTTCATTACCGGGTAGGACGTTACGTGCTGGAACGCGAGCGAAAGCTGGGACTAAAGAATAAATCGTTGTTGGCTGCAGCTCATGAATATGCCGTGCCGCTTTATACATCTTCTCCCGGCGATTCCTCAATCGGCATGAACGTCGCGGCAAAAGCTTTGCAGGGAAATAAACTGGCATTCGATCCTTCACTCGACGTGAACGAGACCGCGGCAATCGTCCTGGCCGCGAAGCGCGGACTGATTCGCGACAGTGTCAGTACCGGGAGCGGCAGCGACCGGGTCAAGGGCGCCGCCAGAAAGCGCGGCGGGCGTTCGGCGATCTTTATTCTGGGAGGCGGCTCACCAAAGAACTTTGCGCTCCAGACTGAGCCGCAGATTCAGGAAGTGCTGGGCATCGACGAGCGCGGCCATGATTATTTTCTCCAAGTCACCGATGCGCGGCCAGATACGGGCGGCTTGTCCGGCGCGACGCCTGGCGAAGCCGTTTCCTGGGGAAAAGTCGATCCCGATCGATTGCCAGATGCGGTTGTCTGTTATCTCGATTCGACGGTGGCCCTGCCGTTGATCAGCGCCTATGCTCTAGCCAAACACAAACCGCGTAAACCGCGCCGGCTTTACGATAGGCGAGATGAATTCATGAGTTTGCTTTTGCGCGAATACAAGAAATCAAGTAGAAGGTAATTATCGAAGCATGCCGATGAAAACCATCCAGAGGTCGAGCGCGAAGACAGTCCAGCCAGGTTACTACAACTGCTCGAAGTGTCCCGCGTACTGTTGCTCGATTTACGAAAGAGTTCAGGTTACGAAGCGAGACATAAATCGGCTGGCAAAATACTTTGGTGTTGATTTTGAGACTGCCCAACGGCGATTCACAACTACCTGGCAGGGTGAGCAAATTTTAAGACGAAAGGCGGACCCCATCTTCGGCAAGGCGTGTAAATTTCTAAACCCGGAAACGCGGCAATGCACCGTTTATGATGGCCGCCCTCAGGTCTGTCGCGAATTTCCTGCCCGCTCACGTTGTGCTTATTACGACTTGCTGCAATTTGAGCGTTCACAGCAAGGCGACGAAACCGTCGTGCCTTTGGTGCAAATAACCTTTCGGAACGGCGATAAATAGGAATCAGAACCGGGAGCGGTAGCGACCGGGTAGAGCGGCAGGCAAGATAATTCCCACCCGAAAACATCTATGAAAGAACTACTATCCAAAATGATCGATCGAGAGGTTGACGTTGTTTGCACTGGCACGTCGAGCCTCCGCGGCAAAATAGTCAGGGTTGAAGAAGGCGTCCTTCAACTCAAGGACGAAAATGACAACGTCGGCTATGTTGCGATCGACAAGATCGTCGCGGTTTGGGAAAAACGCGACAAGGATCGCCATCCCGGCTTCGTATTCAAGTCTTAAGTGTGCACATTGCTGAAATAGCCAACCGCTCGCTGGGGCGCTCAGTTTCTGGTTGAGTGGAGTCCTCCTAACGGTCGGGCTTATGTCCGTCTGCGACCTAATACAAAAGGCCGCCAGCGGACATCCGCGGCGGCCTTTACAACTTCGGCTGATCATTTTTCTACGGTTCGTTATTCTCTTCAACATTTGCAGCAATTGTCGCGGGCTTCGCAGTCCGCGTTCTGGCAGCCGCAGCGGGGGTAGCCAGGTCAGCCGGAACACGACGGAAACCGTCAATGCGCGACAACCAATATTCATTGAAAGGCGAATACATGACGCCGCCATGTCTCGCCGAATGGTAAAACCCTTTTCCGTCAACCACGATTCCCACGTGCCTCAGATTGCTAAAAAACACCAGCGTTCCAAACTTGAATTGTTCGCCTGCCGGCGGAGCCTCAAAGGTCGCCCAGTATGATCGCGCCGGACCGCGCTGGAAATTCAAACCGACGTCCTGGAACGCGCGCCAGACAAAGCCTGAGCAATCGAATGTATCGGGTCCGGTGCGATTAAAATGATACGACGCGCCCAGGTGAGACTGCATCGCCATCAACAGCGACTGATCGAAACGATTGGTCAAATTGATCGTCGGAAGGATTGGTGCGGGACGCGAGACGATGGGCGTCACCGCTCGAGGGCTTCGCTCTTCTATCGAGTTCACGATGGAAGGATCAGTCTCCAAACGGATCGATCCGCTGACATTAACCGTCGTATTGGTCTGGCGTGGTTCGGCTTCGCTGCTTTGGGCAATCGCGGCGCCGGCAAAAAACAAGGTCGCACTAATGACGAGCAGGCGGGGAAGCAGTGTTCGAGTAGTCAAGGGGTCGCTCGATCTCCTAATCTAAATTTTTTCTTTCTATTACCAGCAGTGAGGCGGGCAAAGGCGATTCTATCTTCCGCACGTGAACGCCACAACAACCAATCTGACTGTTTCGTGATAACGCATCAAGGTGATCGAGAAAGTGAACCGATTGGGTTCAGTCCAGGGGATCGTCGGGAGAAGTTATGAGCAACAAAGATCGTCGCTTCGTTCCGAGTGCGAACACAGTCCGTCACATTGACCATATTGAACTCTACGGCGAAACCATTCTACGAAAGGCCAGGTTTCAGCTTCGGACCTTTGTTTACGATTGGTCAGGCCGTGTGATTTGGCTAACTTTGCTAACGAAAGGTGGAATTCGTGAGTGCTGCGGGCTGCACGCGCATTTACTCAGGGAGAGCGTCGTAAAGACGGGCCGACGCCCTCCCCGGCTGTCGGGGCTCCGCGCCGGCTACCGCTGCAGTTCAGCCAGCAATCTCTTGTTCAATTCAGGGTCGAGTGGCTCCAGCAGACGGCTTTGAATCAAAGCCGACTCGCGATCGCCAATCTCAAGATATGCCAGGCCGAGATTGTAATAGGCCTCGGGTTCATTCGGCTGCAATCGCGCGGCCTGTTTGTAAGAAGCAATAGCGTCGTCAAATCGGCCACCGAAGTAATAGGCGTCACCAAGTTTGTTATAAGCCTCGGCAGAAGTCGGGCGCAGTTGCAGTGCACGCTTGTAGGCGCGGATCGCTTCTTCGTTGCGACCCTGCTTCACTTTGCAATATCCGATTTGAATCCAGGTCTCGGGCCGGCGAGGGTTACGATTCGCAGCTGTTTCGAAGTAGTTGAGCGCGCTGTCGTAGTTTCCCAGCCACAATGAGTCAATGCCCCCGCGATACCACAACTCAGCCAGTAGTTCGGGCTGGGTCGTCGATTTGTTTCGCATCGCGATTTGATCGAAAGACATCAACTCGCCGCGCGTGAGCGACGCGATGCGCGAGACACCGAGCGCGAGATTAATGTTTTGACCGTTGGTGACTTTTACCGTGACTATGCCGATCACCTGGCCGCGCATATTGAAAAGAGGACTGCCGCTATTGCCGTGCGAAACCGGCGCGGTGATCTGAATGATCCGGCCCAGGTCCGGCACTTCCCGTATGGCAGAGACGATCCCATCGCTCACGGAGCCTTCCAGACGCAATGGATTTCCGATCAGGAAAACTGGCTCGCCTTCGTCCGGTAAGCTGGTGGTCAGGTTGAGCGGTTTGGATCGCTCAGCGGGCAACTCGACCCGCAGCAGCGCTAAATCGGCCTCGTCGTCAACGGCCAAAGCACCCGTCACCGGATAGGTGCGGCCCTTCGCGTCCAGCGTGTGAATCTCCACTCGATGCGCATTCTTGATTACGTGCATGTTCGTCACGACTTCGCCCGGACGAACGAAAAATCCGGTGCCGCTGATGAGCGGCTCGTCCTTGGCGTCGTAAGTAAGAACCGAAACTACTGAAGGCTTGACGCGCCGAACGAGGTCAGGAAGCGACTCCGCGCTGTTAATCTTGTCGAGGTATTTCGGGTCGGCTACGGAACTCTGACCCTGGACGATCTGAAGAAACGCGAAGAAAGAAACGACGAGAGCGAGACGGGGGATGGTTCTTTTCACTACGACCTCCTACTGCTAACCACTAAGACCGAAGCGCGCGACAAACCGTGTCGCAGCCATTAAATTTGCCGGGAATGTTTGATTCTTGAGCGACGTCGCGTTCGAGCGGGAGACTCAGACACGTCAGGGGCGCCGACCTCGCGTGGATAATAGCGCAAGGTTACACAATTGAAAAGCAAAAAAAAGAAGTTTGTGAAGATACCGGCGCAGATATTCGTCTCGCAGCCTCTGGCGGTGCCGGGGGCCCGATCAGATCGCCCTCCGGCGGTCTTGCGACCATCAGCTACGTCCCGCCGCACTTCGGGCTGCTGTAACCGGAAAGACAGAAAACAGAAACACCCGCCAAACAGCGGGTGCTTCTCGGGAAGCGCTAAAGCGAATCGAGCCAGGGAATTCAGCCAGGGGGCTACTCCTCTTCTACTGCGCCAGCCTCGACTACCTCTTCTTCAGCATCCAGGTTGGCGTCGGCATCGATATCAACGTCGCTATCGTCAACCGCAGCCACGACTGTGTGCGCCACGGGCTGGGGAATCTCGACGCCGCCGAGAATTTCCGCAAACTCGTCAGCTTCCTCGCGTTCGGCTTCGCCGATGGTCTCGTCACGATCGATATCGACGTTCCGGTAATACTCCATGCCCGTGCCGGCGGGAATCAAGCGGCCCATGATCACGTTCTCTTTCAAGCCGCGCAGGTAATCGATGCGGCCGGAAATCGCCGCCTCAGTCAGCACGCGAGTCGTCTCCTGGAACGAAGCCGCTGAGATGAATGAATCAGTTGAGAGCGACGCCTTGGTGATGCCCAGCAACAAAGGTTCCGCCTGAGAGACTTCGCCTTTCTCGCCCAGCACCCGCTCGTTCTCGTCTTGAAAGCGAAAGCGATCGACCTGCTCTTCGAGTAGAAACTCGGTGTCGCCAACTTCCTTGATTTTCACCCAGCGCAACATCTGACGAACGATTACTTCGATGTGCTTGTCGTTGATGTTCACGCCCTGCAGACGATAGACCTCCTGAATCTCGTTGGTCAGGTATTCCTGCAAGCGATTCATTCCGAGGACGCGAAGGATATCATGAGGATTCAGCGGGCCATCCTGCAAAGCCTCGCCGGCGCGGACGCGATCGCCTTCCTGCACGTTGATGTGCGTACCACGCGGAATGTCGTACTCGCGCTCTTCACCGTCATCACCGGTGATGATGAGTTTGCGTTTGCCCTTTGAGATAGGTCCGAGTTTGACCGTGCCGTCGATTTCCGACATGACCGCGGCTTCGGCAGGCCGCCGAGCTTCAAACAACTCAACGACGCGCGGCAGACCGCCGGTGATGTCCTTGGTCTTGGTGGTTTCGCGCGGAATCTTGGCAATGACATCGCCGGGTTCCACGGTTTCGCCGTCGTTGACCATCAGGTTCGCGCGGACGGGCATTTGGTAAGTCTTCAGAACCTTGTTGCTGGCGTTGCGGATTTCCAGACGCGGCTGTTTCTTTTCGTCCGGAGAATCCTTGACCACCATGTGTGACAGGCCGGTAACCTGGTCGGTCTCTTCTTCGTAAGTCACGCCTTCCTTCAAGTCCTGGAACTTCACGTGACCGGCGACTTCGGTCAGGATCGCGAAAGTGAACGGATCCCAGGTCGCCAGCAACTGATCCTGCGCCACAGTCTCCCCGTCTTCGACCAGGATGTGGGCGCCGTAAACGATCTGATAGCGGGCAACCTCGCGGCCACGCTCGTCAATGATCGTGAGTGCACCCTGACGGTTCATCGCTACGCGCTCGCCCTTCCGGCTCTTGACCGTTTGCAAATCGATATACTTGATTTTGCCTTCGACGCGGGCTTCGTGTTTCGAAGATTCTTCCAAACGCGCCGTGCCGCCGATGTGGAACGTACGCATCGTCAGCTGCGTGCCGGGCTCGCCAATCGATTGGGCGGCAATTACGCCCACCGCTTCTCCGATATCAACCGGGCGACCGGTGGCCAGGTTCCGCCCGTAGCATTTGATGCAGCAACCGCGGCGCGATTCGCAGGTCAACACCGAACGAATGCGCACTCGTTGCACGCCGGAACGTTGAATCTCAGCAGCCAGGTCCTCGTCGATTTCCTGGTTAGCTTCAACGATCACCGTTCCCTCAACCGGATCGACAACGTCCTCGAGCGCTGTACGGCCGACGATGCGGTCGCGCAAGCTTTCGATTTCTTCCCCGCCTTCAACGATGGCCGCAGACGAGATGCCCTTCAGCGTGCCGCAATCCTGCTCACTGATAATTACGTCCTGGGCCACGTCAACCAGACGGCGCGTCAGGTAACCAGAGTCGGCAGTCTTCAATGCCGTGTCGGCCAGACCTTTGCGGGCGCCGTGCGTTGAAATGAAGTACTGCAGCACATTCAGGCCTTCGCGGAAGTTTGATTGAATTGGCGTCTCGATAATTTCACCCGACGGCCGGGCCATCAATCCGCGCATGCCCGCGAGTTGTCGAATCTGTTGCGCCGAACCACGAGCGCCGGAGTCGGACATGATCAGGATCGGATTCATTTCCTTCGTGGCCTTCTCGCGATCATCCATTGCCTTGAACATTTCCTTGGCAACTTTGTCGGTCGCTTCCGACCAGATGGCGATGACCTTGTTATAGCGCTCACCGTTTGTGATCACGCCATCGCGATATTGCTGCTCGACCGTGATCACGTCCTTCTCGGCCTTGCCGACGATCTCAGGCTTCGAAGGCGGCGTCACCAGATCGTCGATGCCGATCGAGATGCCAGCCTTGGTCGCATAAAGGAACCCAAGGTTCTTCAGATCGTCCAGCATCTTCACGGTCATTTCGTGACCAAGCCGGATATGCGAGTAGTTGACCAGCGACTGCAAGCCCTTCTTGCGGAGCGTGCCGTTGATGTACGGCAAGCCCGTCGGAATTGCATCGTTGAAGATAACGCGGCCGACCGTCGTATTGATGACGCGGCGCACGTCTTCCTGCAGCGTGCCGCGCAGAATGTCCTGCGTGTCGTGTTCCTGGGTCAGATCGATTAAGTCGCCAATGATGCGCAGCTTGATCGGAGTCTGCGTCGTCACATCCTTCGAGTCGAGCGCCAGGAAAACTTCTTCCTTGGACGCAAAGACCCGCCCTTCACCCTTCGCGCCTTCCTTGTCGCGCGTCAAGTAGTAAATGCCGAGCACGATGTCCTGGGAAGGAACCGCGATCGGCTGCCCACTCGCCGGGCTGAGAATGTTGTTCGAAGAAAGCATCAGCACGGCCGCTTCGATTTGCGCCTCGGGCGAAAGCGGAATGTGCACAGCCATCTGGTCGCCGTCAAAGTCCGCGTTGAATGCGGTGCAGACGAGCGGATGGATCTTGATGGCTTTACCTTCGACCAGCACCGGCTCGAAAGCCTGAATGCCCAGACGGTGCAGGGTCGGCGCGCGATTCAAAAGCACCGGATGCTCGCGAATCACTTCTTCGAGGATGTCCCAAACTACCGGTTCCTGCCGCTCAACCATTTCGCGCGCCTGCTTGATGGTAGCGGCGTGCCCCTGCTTCTCGAGCTGGTTGTAGATAAAGGGCTTGAACAGCTCCAGCGCCATTTTCTTCGGCAGACCGCACTGATGAAGTTTCAGTTCCGGTCCAACTACGATCACGGAACGGCCTGAATAATCAACGCGCTTGCCGAGCAGGTTCTGACGAAAGCGTCCCTGCTTGCCTTTCAAAGTTCCGGAGAGCGATTTCAGCGGGCGGTTGTTTACACCGCGAAGCACGCGGCCGCGACGGCCGTTATCAAACAAGGCGTCGACGGCTTCCTGAAGCATGCGCTTTTCGTTGCGCACGATGACTTCGGGGGCGCGCAATTCCATCAGTTTCTTGAGACGGTTGTTGCGGTTAATCACGCGCCGGTAAAGATCATTCAGATCCGAAGTCGCAAACCGGCCGCCATCGAGCGGCACCAGCGGCCGCAACTCAGGCGGAATCACTGGAATCACGTCGAGAATCATCCACTCCGGGTGGTTCCCTGACTTGAGAAACGAGGTTGCTACTTTCAAACGCTTTGAGAACTTCAGCTTCTTCTGCTGCGAGGTCTCTTCACGCATCCGGCGCCGCAGCTCGACGGCCAGCTCTTCGATTTTGACCATCGACAGCAGCTCTTTGATCGCCTCAGCGCCCATCTTGGCGACGAACTGGCCGGGATGCTCACGCATCAATTCGCGATAGCGCTCGTCGGTCAGCAGCTCACGCTCTTTCAATTCCTTCAGATCGCCGGGATCGATGACGATGTACGATTCGAAGTAAAGTACCTTTTCGAGTTCGCGCAGCGGAATATCGAGCAGGTGGCCGATGCGCGACGGCAGGCCCTTGAAGAACCAGACGTGCGAACAGGGGCTCGCCAGATCGATATGGCCAAGACGTTCGCGGCGTACCTTCGCCTGCGTCACCTCGACGCCGCACTTATCGCAGATCACACCGCGGTGCTTCATGCGCTTGTACTTGCCGCAGAGACACTCCCAATCGGCCACGGGACCGAAAATGCGCGCACAAAACAATCCATCACGCTCCGGCTTGAACGTGCGATAATTGATGGTTTCCGGCTTGGTTACTTCGCCGTGCGACCACTGGCGGATTTTTTCCGGTGAAGCAAGCGAGATGCGAATCGCCTCGAAATCAGGCGCGAGTTGCGTTTTCTCTTGATGAAATCGAAACACCTTAGTATCTCCGTTTTTATCGTCCCATTTGTCCTGTTTGTCCTATTCGTCCCATGGGACATATGGGACGCGTGCAACTAATCAGATGCCGCTGGTTATGAGCGGTTCAGCAATCGTCTCGTCCGCCGCCCCGTCTTTCTGCACCAGCTCAACGTCGAGGCAAAGCGACTGTAGTTCGCGCACCAGCACGTTGAACGATTCGGGCAAGCCCGGATCGAAATCGGCTTCGCCCTTGACGATCGCTTCGTAAATCTTTGAACGACCGGCTACGTCGTCAGACTTCGCTGTCAGCAATTCCTGCAAGATGTGCGCAGCACCGTAAGCTTCCAGCGCCCACACTTCCATCTCTCCAAATCGCTGTCCGCCAAATTGCGCTTTGCCACCCAGCGGCTGCTGCGTAATCAGCGAATAGGGCCCAATCGACCGGGCGTGAATCTTGTCGTCCACCAGGTGCGAAAGCTTCAGCATGTAGATGTAGCCGACGGTCACCTTTTGCTCGATAGCATCGCCGCTCAGACCGTCATACAGCACCGCCTTGCCTGACTCGTTGACGATCTCGGGCAAGCCAAGTTCCCGCGCCCGAGCACCTGATTCTTCCAGCCGCTTCCTGATCTCTTTTTCCGTCGCGCCGTCGAAAACCGGCGTCGCGTAATAAAGCCCGAGCACCCGCGCGGCCCAGCCGAGGTGCGTCTCGAGAATCTGGCCCACGTTCATACGCGACGGCACGCCCAGCGGATTCAAAACGATCTCGACCGGGGTCCCGTCGGGCAGGTACGGCATGTCTTCCTCGGGAAGGATGCGCGCAATCACGCCCTTGTTTCCGTGACGGCCGGCCATCTTGTCGCCCACGGAAAGCTTGCGCTTCATGGCGATGAAGACCTTCACCATCTTGATCACGCCCGGTGAAAGCTCGTCGCCCTGACGCAACTTGGCAATCTTCTCTTCGTAAATGTCTGAGAGGATTTTGATCTGCCGCTCAGTGCGATCCTCGTATTCCTTCACTTCCGCCGCCGCGTCGATACGCGAAGAAGCGACCTGCGCTTTACGCAGAGCCTTGGGCTCGACCGCTTGCAGCATTTCCCGAGTAATGGCTTCACCTTTGGGAATCACCACCTCGCGGTTTACTGTCAGGTCGGCAGAAAGCTTCCGGCCTTCGAAGAGTTCATAGATGCGCTCGTTGCGCTGTTCCTGAAGGATACGAATTTCGTCTTCCAGGTCGCGACGCAGACGCTCCTCTTCGTCCTGCTCAATCGAGAGTGAGCGCTGGTCCTTCTCCTGACCTTTGCGGGTGAACACCTGAACGTCGACGACGGTGCCATCGATGCCCGGAGGACAAACGAGCGAAGCGTCCTTAACGTCCGCAGCTTTCTCGCCAAAGATTGCCCGCAGCAGTTTCTCTTCGGCGGTCAGCTGGGTTTCTCCCTTGGGTGTAACTTTGCCAACCAGAATCGAACCCGGCTTGACCTGGGCGCCGATGCGGATGATTCCGCTTTCATCGAGATCGCGCAACATGTTCTCGCCCACGTTCGGTATATCGCGGGTAATCTCCTCCGGCCCAAGCTTGGTGTCGCGAGCCTCGATCTCCAGTTCTTCGATGTGAATCGAGGTGTAGTAATCCTCTTTCACCAGACGCTCGGAGACCAGAATCGCATCTTCAAAGTTGTAACCGCGCCAGGGCATGAATGCCACCAGCACATTGCGGCCCAAGGCGAGCTCACCGCGGTCAGTGCAAGGTCCGTCCGCAATCACCTGACCCTTGGCCACGCGCTCGCCGACGTGAACGATCGGTCGCTGATTGATGCAGGTGTTCTGATTTGAACGCTTGAACTTAATCAGCGTGTAGATGTCCGCGGTCACTTCGCGCGAGATCGTGCCGTCAACGTTGTGATCGGCCTTGACGATGATACGTTCAGAGTCGACGTAATCGACGACGCCGTCGCGCCGCGCGATCACGACTGCTCCGGAGTCGCGCGCGGTCACGTCTTCCATGCCGGTCCCGATGTACGGAGCTTCGGCGCGCAGCAAAGGCACGGACTGGCGTTGCATATTCGAACCCATCAGCGCGCGGTTCGCATCATCGTTTTCGAGAAACGGAATCAGCGACGCCGCGACCGAGACGAGTTGCTTCGGCGAAACGTCTACGTATTCAATCTCGTCACGTTGCGCGAGGATGAACTCGCCCGCCTTTCGCGCGGCGTTGCGCTCGTTGACGATATAGTCGTTCTCATCCAGTTCGATGTTGGCCTGCCCGATGACGTGCTTGTCTTCTACCCAGGCAGTCAAATAAAACGGGAACGGCTCATAACTCGCCTTCTCCCCACTGGCGCTGATGCGTTTGTTTGCCTTATCGACATCCTCCTGCGGCACGTGATCGCCGGGCTTGAATTTCGTTTCACCACCGTTGATGACGCGCACGAATTCAACCACGCTGCCGTCGACCACCTTCCGGTACGGCGACTCGATAAACCCGAACGGGTTGATGCGCGCATAGCATGACAGCGAAGAAATCAAGCCGATGTTCGGACCTTCAGGCGTCTCAATCGGACAAATACGGCCGTAGTGAGTCGGATGCACGTCGCGTACTTCGAACCCGGCGCGCTCACGGCTCAGCCCGCCCGGTCCCAGGGCAGACAATCTTCGCTTGTGAGTGATTTCAGAAAGCGGATTGGTCTGATCCATGAACTGCGACAACTGTGACGAGCCAAAGAACTCGCGCACCGCCGCCGTCACCGGTTTCGCGTTAATCAGGTCGCGCGGCATGGTCGTCTGCATTTCCTGATGAATCGACATCTTTTCCTTGATCGCGCGCTCCATGCGCTCGAGTCCGATGCGAAACTGGTTTTCCAGCAGCTCACCAACTGCGCGCACGCGTCGGTTGCCGAGATGGTCGATATCGTCCGCCTGATAAATCGGCCGCTTCTGGTCGTCGACGGGATTGCGGCGCATCTTCAGCACATAGGTGACAACTTCAAAGAAGTCGCTGGCCTGGAGCAGCGGATCTTCAATCCGGTTCATTTCCGGCTTGCCCATCTTGATGTTGAATTTCAGCCGGCCGACCCGCGAGAAATCAAACTTTCGCGGATCAAAGAACATGCCTTCCAGTAAGCGAAACGCCGTCTGCACGGTCGGAGGATCACCGGGACGCATCTTGCGATAAATCTCGAGCAACGCATCGACCGGTTTAGTGATGGTGTCCTTCTTCAGCGTTTGCGAGATTACGACGCCAACGTCGTCGTGCTCGGGAAAGAAGACGGAAAAATTCTTAACGCCACT
>DATISD010000519.1:0-3102 GCA_035469005.1 Pyrinomonadaceae bacterium
CAACACGAAAAGAAGGGCGCAAGCGATTCATCTATCGTGGCAAGCCAAAACAGGTTCCGCTGAGGCTGTCAGACATAGGAAGGATGGCCCTACGCTTCGGTGTAAGCGCGAGGAGCTTCCGTCCGCGACAGTTTGAAACAATTGCGGATTGGGGACGGCGCGTGATAGGCCATGGTGCGACTGATTACCTGTTGACGCCGGCGCTGGGAGGAATCTATGCAGGAGATCCCGAGCGACTCAGCGCCAGTCTTATTTTTGGGCGCGCAGCTTTGCCAGATCACCTGGCAACCAATCGGCCGCAGAAGGCAAAAGTGCGAGGCACAGTCGCGCCGGCAAACGGCATGCAGCAATTGATTGATGGGTTACAGAATTATCTTGAAAAGGCGGGGGTTGAGTTTCAGTTCGACCAAGGCCCGACGGCCAGCGCCGCCGACCGCGCGTTAGTTTGTCTTTCGGCCCGCGCCGCCGCGGATTGTCTCGCCCAGGTGGCGCCGGCTCTGAGCGCGGCGATACGCGAAATTGAGATGCTGTCGATCGCGACCGTAACCTGCTTTTATGCGACGAATGCAGCTAAACTCAATGGCTTTGGTTGTTTGTTTCCGCGCGACCAGGGCTTTCGCGCACGCGGAGTGCTCTTCAACGATTCAATTTTTGAAGGTCGCGGGCCGGCACGCGCCGAGACGTGGATTTTTGGCGGTGCTTTGGATCCCGGCGTAGTTAAATTGACGGACCCGGAGTTTGCAGACTTGATTGCGTCCGAGCGAGAAAGATTCTATGGGAAGAAGGATCAACCGCTCGATATTTACGTTACTCGTTGGCCCAATGCGCTGCCGCACTACTCAATCGAATTAGAACGCGTGCTCGGGACGCTGCCCTCTCCACCTGATAACGTGGCCCTGGTAGGTAACTACCTTGGGCGGATAGGGCTGGCTAAGATTTTGGAACGCGCGGCGTTTGTTGCGAAAAACTTTACCGTGAGCTAAGGGAATCCTTCGCGCCGCATGGCGGCGCGTTGAGTTTAGCCCCACCTTTCAAGGCGGGGCCTGCGAGCGCAATCTATTCTCGTCGCGTTAGCGACGACTGAGTTCAACCGTCGCTGACGCGACCTGCTTGTTTGTTTGAAACCGATTGTCCCGGCCTTAAAAAGGTGGGCTAAATTCACTTTACCGCTAAGCGGTGAAGCATCTATGAATCTAACAGGCGTACTGCTCATTAACCTTGGCACTCCTGACGCGCCGACACCCGCCGCCGTCGGCCGGTATCTGCGCGAGTTCCTGATGGATGGCTTTGTCATTGACACACCCGCTCCGCTGCGTTGGTTTCTCGTGAATGTTTTGATTGTGCCGCGGCGCAAACACCAATCGGCCGAGGCCTACCAGAAGATTCAACTGCCTGAAGGTTCGCCGCTCCTTGTGTACACGCGCGCATTGACGCAAAAAGTCGCCGTCGAATTAGGAGATGAATACGTCGTTGAGTTCGCCATGCGCTACGGCAATCCTTCGATTCGTTCGGCGCTGGCAAAGCTAAAGGATCGAGCGGTTGACCGCATTATCGTTTTGCCGCTCTATCCGCAGTACGCGGAATCCAGTTTCGAGACGGCGGTGGTAGAGGTGCAGCGGCGTGCGGCGGAGCTCGGCTGCGTCGATCAGTTGACGTTTCTGCCGCCCTTTTATGATCGTCCGGAATTCATTGATGCTTTTGCGTCAAAGATTCGCCAGGCTCTGGCTGGACAGGACTCGGAACATATGGTCTTCAGTTTTCACGGTTTGCCGGAGCGGCACATTACGAAATTGCATGCGCAGCATTGCCTGGGCTCTACGAGCTGCTGCCACCAGATCGGCGAAGCGAATCGGAATTGTTATCGGGCCCAGAGCTTTGCCACCGCCCGGTCAATCGCGCGGCAGCTGGGATTGAATGATGAAAGCTACACGGTTTCGTTTCAGTCGCGGCTGGGCCGGGCGAAATGGATCGGCCCCGCTACCGCAGAAGTGCTCACGGAGCTCGCCCGCCGCGGTAAAAAGCGAGTTTCAGTCGCGTGTCCTTCATTTGTGGCCGACTGTTTAGAAACCGTAGAAGAGATTGCGATTCGCGGACGCGAGACTTTCATCGCGGCCGGAGGCGAAGACTTGCAGTTGATTCCATCACTCAACGACGAACCGGTCTGGGTTGCAGCAGTCGCCGCGATGATCCGCGGAGCTGGCAAACGTCAGCCGTGTTAGAATGCCGCCACTTCAAGTCCCCTGACAATGAACTTCTGGCAACAAATTCAGAACGCAGCAGAAATGGGGAGAACTCTGCCCTGGGTGCTCCTTGGTTTCATTCTTGCTTCCGCAATTCTGTTCGTCGTCAAGCCCTCCGAACGAATGCGACTGCGCACGTCGCTGCTGCTGTTTGCCCTTTCACTGGTTGGCCTGGTAGTAGCAGCTACACTTCTCTCGTACGGTGTTGCTCCGACGAGTTCAGCTCATAAGTGGGTCAGATGGTCCTGGCGGCTCTTTCTGTCATTCGCGGTTGTCAACGTCGCCGGCGTGTTTGTCTTCGAAGTTTTTCTTGAGACTTTGCGCCTAAAGCCGCCGCGGATCATGCGCGATCTTTTGCTGGCGCTGGCTTACATCGTGGTCGCAATTACAGTGCTCTCGAAAGATACAGACCTCACCGGGATTGTGGCCACGTCTGCGGTTCTCACCGCGGTCATCGGTCTGTCTTTTCAGGACACGCTGGGCAACATGATGGGCGGCATGGCGCTGCAAATGGAGCGCGCGTTCGGTGTTGGGGACTGGATCAGGGTTGATGGGCAGGAGGGGATAATCAGAGAGATACGCTGGCGTCATACGGCCATCGAGACGCGGAACTGGGACACGATCGTGATTCCGAATAGCGCCCTGATGAAGTCGCCCGTGATAGTTCTTGGTCGTCGCAGCGGCCAGCCTCGCCAGCACCGGCAGTGGGTCTATTTCAACGTCGACTTTCGCTACCCGCCCGCCGATGTGATCGACATCGTCGAGACCGCTTTGCGCGCCGAACCGATTGCCAACATTGCGTCCGACCCGCAACCCAATTGTGTGGTGATGGACTTCAAAGAGAGCTATTGCAGCTACGCCG